>NZ_JBDPMJ010000027.1:0-116376 GCF_039880665.1 Nonomuraea sp. B5E05 | reverse complement strand
CCGCCCAACGCCGCGAACGCGCCCGCATCCGCAGCGAGAAAGGCATCCGCTGGGGAGGCAGACCCCTCGCACCGGCCGCCTGAAACCTGTCACTCAACCCGGTGATCGTTTCCGGTCACAGCACTAGCGGGCGCGCGCGAGCCCGCCTGTATCGTCGTACTCAAACTCGCCCGCACCTCGCGCCTGACCGGACGGGCCGCCGGGGACCCGGCCCTCACGTCGTCACGGTCTAGGGTTTCCCGGGTGGAAGAGGAGTTCACCCGGGTGCTCGGCGGCGCCGACGCCGTCATGGAGCCGCTCACGCACAACCCGAAGAACGGTGTCACCGGCGGCATCTGGCGGGTCCGCAGGGGCTCGCGCTCGGCCGTCCTCAAGGTGCTGACCCGGCGGAAGGACGCCCCGGACGGGTGGCGGCACTCCGACGACCCGCGCCACTGGAACTACTGGCGCAGGGAGGCCGACATCTACGCCGGCGGCCTGCCGAAGCTGTGGGCGGGCGCCGGTCTGCGCGGACCGTGTGTGAGGTGCGGGCGGTCTCACCGGTCCAGAACGGTCAGGGAGTGCGGGCTCGTGCCCAGCGCCAGCGGCCCGCCGTCCGTGCAGGCCACCACGTCCGCCACCCGTGCCCCGAACAGGTCGGGCACGTAGATGGCCGGCTCCAGGCAGAACGTCATCCCCGCCGCCAGCACGGCGTCCTCGCCCGGCCGCGGCCCCTCGTCGTGCCCGAGCCCGATGCCCCGGCCGGCGTGCGCCGCCGCGAACCGCCCGTACCCGCTGCCGTCGATCACCTCGCCGACCGCCCTGGACACCGCTGCCACCGGGACGCCGGGACGCATCACCGACAGGCCCGCCCGGTGCGCGGCGGCCACCACCGAGTACATCGCCTCGAAGTCCTCCGGCGGCTCCGCCACCGCGAACACCCTGGCGACCTCCGCGCAGTAGCCGTCCCACCGCCCGCACACCGAGACCAGCAGCGCGTCGCCCGGGTTGATGACCCGCTCGCCCGGCGCGTGCGCGGGCCGCGCGGTGTGCTCGCCCGCCGCCACCCGCAGCGACAGCACCTCCTCGCAGCCCGACTCCACCAGCAGCGACCGCAGCCGGCGGGCCATCGCCCGCTCGCCCGCCCCGAACCAGGCCAGCTCCCGCGCCTGCCCCAGCACCTCCTCCGCGGCCGCCACCGCGCGCGCGACGGCCTCGATCTCGTACGGCTCCTTACGCAGCCGCAGCGGCGCCAGCACGGCGGAGGCGGGCACCAGTTCGGCCTCGACGGCGAGCCCGAACAGCTCGCGCACCCGCATCTCCGGGTCCACGCCGACTCGCCGCGCCCCCTCCGGCACCAGCCGGGCGGGCTCGGCGGTCTCGGCGACGGCGTCGCGGGTCACCACCAGGTACGGCCCCTCCCCGCCGCCGAGGAACCGGAAGTCCGGTGACGGCCGCAACACCAGGGCATCCACCCCGGCGCCGGCCATGGCCTCCCGCACGGCCACCATCCGCCCGCTCATCCGCCCGCTCATCAGCTGGGCCTCCTCCACCTCCGCCCGGACAGCCGACCCGCCGCCCGACCCGCCGTCCTGCGGGGAACGCGGTGGGGGCGTCACCGCGGCGGCTCGTGCAGCCAGCAGGCCACCGGCCCGAAGCCCGGCTCCTCGCCGCGGCACACGTCCATCACGTGCGGGCAGCGCGGATGGAACCGGCACCCCTGCGGCGGGTTCGCCGGATCGGGCACGTCGCCGGGCAGCTCCGCGGGCAGCACGCCCCTCCCGTCCGGCTGCGGGATGGCCTGCAGCAGCGCCTTCGTGTACGGGTGCCGCGGCTCCGCCCACACCTCCGCCGTGTCGCCCACCTCGACGATCCTGCCCAGGTACATGACGGCGATCCGGTCGGCGATCAGCCGCACCACGGACAGGTCGTGGCTGATGAACAGCAGTCCCGCGCCCGCGTCCACGGCCAGGTCCCGCATCAGCCTGGCCACCTGCGACTGGGCGGAGGCGTCCAGGGCGGAGATGGGCTCGTCGCCGATCAGCAGTCGCGGCCGTGCGGCCAGCGCCCTGGCGATGGCGATGCGCTGCCGCTGCCCGCCCGAGAACTCGTGCGGGTGCCGGCCCGCGAACTCGCGCGGCAGACCGACCCGTTCGAGCAGGTCGGCGGGTGAGGTGACGGTGTCCCGCGCGGTGCGCAGCCCGTCGGCGACCTGGTCGCCGACCCGGCGGCGCGGGTTCAGCGACGCGTACGGGTCCTGGAACACCATCTGGATCCCGGTGAGCCGCCTGCGCCGCAGCCCGAGCGGGGTGACCGGCTGCCCGTCGAACGTGATCGAGCCGGCGGTGACCGGGTTGAGCCCGCAGACGGCGCGGGCCAGCGTCGACTTGCCGCACCCCGACTCGCCGACCAGCCCGACGACCTCGCCGGCGCCGACGGTCAGGCTCGCCCTCGCCACGGCGCGCACCGCGGGACGGCCGGGGGAGCGGTGCTCGACGACCAGGTCGTCCACGCTCAGCAGGCTCATCGTTCCCCCTCCGGGACGGGGCCGGAGCCGGGCCCGCCGGGTTGTTCGCCGGGTTCGGCTGTGCCCGCGCCGGGCAGTGAGCCGAGCAGCGCGCGGGTGTAGGCGTGAGCCGGTTCCCGCAGCACCCGCCCGCGCGGCCCCGACTCCACGACCAGGCCGTCCTTCATCACGCTCACCTCGTCCGCCACCGCCGACATCACCCCCAGATCGTGCGTGACCAGCAGCACGGCCAGCCCCAGCTCGTCGCAGAGCCCGCGCAGCAGCCGCAGCACCCCCGCCTGCACGGTCACGTCCAGCGCCGTCGTCGGCTCGTCGGCGATCAGCACCTTCGGCGAGCAGGCCAGCGCGACGGCGATCGCTATGCGCTGCCGCATCCCGCCGGAGAACTGGTGCGGGAACCGCCCGTACGCCTCCGCGGGCCCGGGGATGCGCACCTTGCCGAGCAGCTCCACCGCCCGCTCCTTCGCCTCGGCCCTGCCCAGGCGAAGGTGGTGCCGCATGTGCTCGGTGAGCTGCCTGCCGACGGTCAGCATCGGGTGCAGGCTGGTCGCCGGGTCCTGGAAGACCATGGCGACCTCGCCGCCGCGCACCCGGTTCAGCTCCTTGGCCGGCAGCGCCAGCAGGTCGCGCTCACCGAGCCGGATCGTGCCCGACGCCAGGGCGCCGTGCGGCAGCAGCCCCAGCACGGCCAGCCCGGTCATGGTCTTGCCCGACCCGCTCTCCCCGGCCAGGCCGTGCACCCGGCCCGCGGCCAGGTTCAGGTCGACGCCGCGCAGGATCTCCTTGCCGCCGATCGACACCTTCAGCCCGCTGATGTCCAGCGTCACAGGTCCTCCTCCGTCGGACCTGCGACAGGTCGCCGTGCTGATTTGTTCCCTCGCTCCGCTCGGTCACGGTCCTCCTCCGTCGGACCTGCGACAGGTCGCCGTGCTGATTTGTTCCCTCGCTCCGCTCGGTCACAGTCCTCCTCCGGACCTGCGGCCAGGTCGCCGTACGGTCTCGTTCGCTCGCTCAAAGGGCACGCTCCTTGATCGCGCGGGCGGTCCGGGGATCGAGCGCGTCCCGCAGCGTGTCACCCAGGAAGTTGAACGCCAGCACCACGGTCAAGATCGCCAGGCCCGGGAACGTCGCCACCCACCAGCTGTCGAACACCTCCACGCCCGAGGCCACCATCGCCCCCCACTCGGGGGACGGCGGCTTGGCGCCCAGGCCGAGGAACGACAGCCCCGACAGCAGCAGCAGGGCGGTGCCGATGTCGAGCGTGGCCAGCACCAGGACGGGACCCGTCACGTTCGGCAGGACGTCCACCCGCAGGGACCGCCACACCGAGAAGCCCAGCAGCCGCCCGCTCAGCACGAACTCCCGCTCCCGGACCCCCAGCACCAGCCCGCGCGTCACCCGGGCGTAGGCGGGCCAGGCCACGACCAGCACGGCCAGCACCGCGTTGCCGAGGCTCGCGCCCAGGGCGGCGGCCACCACCATGGCCAGGATCACGGTCGGGAACGCGAACACCAGGTCCGCCACCCGCATGATCGTCTCATCCACCCACCTGCCGAAATATCCGGCACACGCCCCGAGCAGCCCGCCGATCAGCACCGACAGCGCCACCAGCAGCAACGTCAGCGGTATCGACACCCGCGCCCCGTGCAGGACCCGGCTCAGGATGTCGCGCCCGAGCTGGTCGGTGCCGAACCAGTGGCCGGGTCCTGGAGCGGCCAGCCGCGGCAGGTCCTGGGCCAGCGGATCGTGCGGCGCCAGCACGGGCGCGGCCAGCGCGATCACGATCCAGGCCACGGCCAGTACGGCGCCGACCACGGCCAGCGGCTGCCGCCACGCCTCGGGGAGCCGCCTGAGCAGGCCCCGGCGGGCCAGGGGGTCCCGTGTCACTGGAGCCTCACTCGGGGGTCGATGACGCCGTACAGGACGTCCACGATCAGGTTGATGACCAGGTAGACGACGCCCACCACCAGGCCGACGCCCATGACGGCGGGCAGGTCGAGCGTGGTGGCGCTCTTGTACGCGTACTGCCCGATGCCGGGCCAGGCGAAGATCGCCTCGACGAGCACGGTGCCGGACAGCAGGCTGCCGAAGGCCAGGCCCGCCACGGTGATGATGGGCACCAGCGCCGAGCGCAGGACGTACCGGAAGAGGATCGTCCGCCCCGGCAGGCCCTTGGCGCGGGCGGCGCGCACGTAGTCCTGCCCGAGCACCTCCAGCACCGCCGAGCGGGTGAAGCGGGTGAGCAGGCCGATCGTGTACAGGGCCAGCACGAGGGCGGGCGTGACCAGGTGGCCGGCGGCCGAGGAGAAGATGTCCCAGCGGCCGGCCAGCAGCGCGTCCACCGTCTGCAGCCCCGTCACAGGCGGGGCCGAGCCGAGGGCCGCGTCCACCCGGCCGCTGCCCGGGGTGAGCTGCAGCCGGTAGAAGAACACGTAGAACGCCACCAGCGCCAGCCAGAACGTCGGGACGGAGATGCCGACCAGGCTCAGCACCCGCAGCGCGTGGTCGGGCAGCCGGTCCCTGCGCAGGGCGGCGATCACGCCGAACGCCACGCCCAGCACCAGGGAGACCAGGATGGCGGCGCCGGCCAGCTCCAGCGTGGCGGGCACGTACTCGGCGAGGTCCTGGGCGACCGGGCGGTGGCTCTGCTGGCTGGTGCCCAGGTCGCCCTGCACCAGTCCCCGCAGGTGGATCAGGTACTGCTGCCACAGCGGCTTGTCCAGGCCGTGCTCCGCCCGCCACTGCGCGACGATGGCCGGGTCGCCGAGCGCCCGCTGGCCGAGGTTCGCGGCCACGGGGTCGCCGGGCACCAGGTTGGTCAGCACGAACGTCACCAGCGTGATCCCCCAGGCCATGAGCACGGCCAGGAGGAGGCGCCGGATCAGGAAGCGGGCCAGCGGATGCGCGGTCCGCCGCGGTCGCGGGGCGGGCGGACCCTCCTTGTCGGGCACCTGCCTGATCCCTTACTTCACGCCGAGGTCGGCGACGTCGACCGTCCACACGGGGTGGTAGTTCAGGCCCGTCACCGACCCGGCCGTCACGATGTTCTGGCTCGGCTGGATCAGCGGGACGAACGGCCCGGACGCGTTGAGCTTGGTCTGCACGTCGGCGAAGGCCTCCTTGCGGGCGCCGTCGCCGATCGCCGCGGCCGCCTTCTCCCCGGCCTCCTCGATCTCCTTGGCCGCCCCAGGCTTCCAGCCGGCCCGCAGCCCCACCGTCTTGCCCGGCAGGAACGCCAGGTAGTCGCTGGGGTCGGGGTAGTCAGGACCCCAGTACCAAAGGCCCATCTCCTCCTTGCCGTTGCGGTAGTTGTCCAGCGCCGTGCTGACCGGCGCGGGCTGGAGGTCCACCGTGATGCCGACCTCCTTGAGGTTGGCCTGGATGCGTTCGGCCAGCGGCTGGAAGGACAGGCCGTTCACGGTCAGCTCGGTCGGGTACTCCAGCTTCACGGTCGGGTTCGACAGCCCGCCGGCGGCCAGTGCCGCCTTGGCGCCGGCGACGTCCCGCTCGGCGCCCTGGTCGGCGGGCAGCGCGCCGAGCAGCTGCGACGGGATGACCCCCGGCGCCTGCGTCGAGCCCTCGCCGGCCAGCTCCAGCAGCCCCGCGTAGTCGACGCCCTTGCGCACCGCCTCGACGAACTTGGGGTTCGTGGTGGTCCTGCTGATCGCGGAGTCCTGGTTGGCCAGCAGGAAGATGACGTTGGCCGAGGCGGTCTTCTTCACCTGCAGGGTCGAGGGCATGCCGGTGACCTGGTCGCCCGACAGGTTCAGCGCGATCTGGCTGTCGCCGCGCTGCACGTTCAGCTTCTGGGTGGCGGCCTCGACGTTGCGGATGACGACCTTGTCGTAGGCGGGCTTGGCGCCGTAGTACTTCGGGTTCGAGGTGAGCACGACCTGGCTGCTGACGTTGAACGACTCGATCCGGTACGGGCCCGAGCCGGCCGAGTTGGCGTTCAGGTACTGCTCGGCCTTGTCCTTGGCGTCGGCGGTCGCGCCGTGCTGCTTGGCGACCTTGCTGTTGATGATGCCGAGCGCCGGGTTCGGCAGGATGTACGGCAGCGCCGGGTTGGGCGCCTTCGACGTCAGCGTGATCGTGGAGTCGCCGGTCTTGGCCACCTCGACGCCGTCGAGCAGGAACGACGGCGTACCCTTCATGTCACGCACCCGCGTCAGCGAGAAGACCACGTCGTCGGCCGTCACCGGCGAGCCGTCGGCGAAGGTGGCGCCCTGCCTGAGCTCCAGCGTCAGCTTCCTGCCGTCCTCGGCCAGCTCGTACGACTCGGCGAGGGCGGGCACCGGCTTGGTCACGTCGGCGCCGTCGAACGTGAGGAGGGTCTCGTAGACCGCCTTGCCGACGATGAGCCCGGTCGGCTCGTACGTGCGGCCCGGGTCGGCCGTCTTGAGGTCGAAGGACGTGTCGATGACGAGGGTCTTGCCGCCGCCGGAGGCGGGGGTCTGGGACGTGCCGCCGCTTCCGCAGGCGGCGAGGGCGAGTGCACCGGCGAGCAGCACAGCCGCCGTCTGCGAGCGGGTCGCCATGTAGGTCCTCCATGATGGGACGTTCAGCAGGGGATGCGGAGGATTGTCCGGCAGAACGTCCAGGCGCCGTGCGCCCAGCGAGACGTATATAAAGGTCAGTGAGGTAATGATGAGTGAAATTTCTAGAAATGGTGGCGGCGACGGCGGTCAGTCTGGACGGATCGGCATCGGTCTCGAACTGGACGAGGTCCACCTGAAGATCCTCGAGGTCCTGCGCGAGAACGGCAGGATCTCGGTCGCGGCGCTGGCCGAGCGGGTGGGCATCTCCCGGGCCAACGCCTACACCCGCTTCGAGGCGCTGCGCGCCGACGGTGCGATCAAGCGGTTCACGGCCGAGATCGACCACGTGCGGGCCGGGCTCGGCATCACCGCGCTGATCTTCGTGACCGTGCGCCAGCAGATGTGGAAGCAGTTCAGGGCCGAGTTGGCGAGGATGCCGCAGGTGGAATACTGCGCGATCACCACCGGCCAGCACGACGCGATGATCCAGGTACGCGTGTCCGACGTGGCCGAGGTGCACACCATGGTGACCGACCGGCTGGCGAACATCCCGGCGGTGAAGGCGACCGAGACCGTGTTCATCCTCGACGAGGTGCTCAGGCGGCCGTACGTGCTGCCCAGTGACCGGGCCAGGCCGGCGCGGCGGCCCGCCCAGCAGACGCAGGGCGAGGTGCCGCTCGGCAAGATGCGCTTCGTCGGCGCCGCCGAGGGCCGCGCCACCCTCCACAAGGAGGGCTGAGCGGCCGACTGCCCACATGACGAGGGCTGATCAGGACACCACGGCTGCCCGCGTGACGAGGGCCGGTCAGGACACCTCGGCGCACACGCTGACGTGCACGGTGTCGTCCCCCTCGAACGAGAACTCCTCCACCAGGCGAAGCCGCCCGTCGTCCCCGGCCTCGACGCGGCTGCTGCTGTGCCCGCCCGCCTTGCCCCCGGCCTTCAGCGCGTGTGCGTAACTGATCGACACCAGGTCGCCGTCCCGCGTGCCGACGAAACGCCCGTGGGTCACGGTGTCGCCGGAGTAGCGGCCCCACACCACCCCGTCCGCCTCCCAGTACTGGAACTCCGTCGGGCTGTCCAGGTCGACCTCGCTCGCCGTCGAGCTCACCATCACGAATTTGCGGCCGTTGAGATTCACGCCCCCATGCTCCCTGCAAGTCCCGAAATATCAGCCTCTCGTTGGACATATGGCGAGAAAGGCCCCTCAATGATCGGCAATCCGTCCAGCCGGCACCGGCACGGCGGCCCGTACGGCGAGCACTTCGGCTGAACCCTCACGAGCGCGGAACCCGCCCGGGACTTTACCGATCACCGCCTGCCGCCATCGTCGCCCTATGTGATAGTAATGTCGCACTGCGTAGTCAACAGGGTTCGGGAGATCCTCATGGTGGCGTACACACTCTCCATCCTGGCGGCGGTGGGCGCCGTGGCGCTCACCGCGCTGGTGTTCAGGCGGGTCAGGTCGGCGGGTGAGGACCGCGATCCCAGCGGCCCCTCCGCCGCCCACGCGGGGGCGATGTTGTCGGCCATGTTCCTGCTGGTGTTCGCCATCGCCATCATCGTGCCGTGGACCACGGCCGACGCCGCCAGGCTCAACACCCACGCCGAGAGCCGGGCCGCGGTCGACGCCTACTGGGCCGCCGGCGAGCTGCCGGGCACGGCGCCCCAGGACGTGCGCAAGGCTCTGCACGACTACGTCACGTTCGTGGTCAGGGACGAGTGGCCGCTCATGGCCGAGGGCGCGATGGACCCGGTCGGCGGCGCCAGGATGGACCAGCTGCGCGGCGCGGTCCACACCATCGAGGTGGCGGGCGACGAGGAGTCCGACGCCAAGGCGGCCGTGCTCGACCACATCAGGGGCATCGCCGCCGCGCGCGCCCAGCGCACCGCCGACGCCGCCGCGACACCACCCGGCGGGCTGCTGATCCTGACCATCCTCACCGGGGCGCTCGTCGTCGTCTTCCCGTTCCTGGCCGGGGCCAGGCCGCGCGGCCTGGCCATCCTGCCGCTGCTGGCGACCGCGGGGCTGCTCGGCTTCGGCACCTATCTCACGTGGGACATCGCGCACGTCTTCGCCGGGCCGCTGGCCGTCGGGCCCGAGGCGTTCACGGGGGCGCTGCAGGAGTTCACGCGGATCGCCGGGGGGTTGTGACCGTGGCCTTCAGGCGCGTTCCGCTGCTGCTCGCCGCCGCCCTGCTCGTGGCCGGCGTCACCGGCGCCGGCGTGAGCGGTGCGGCGGCCGACCGGGCGCCGTGGCCGGGCCCGGCGCCGCGGGTGACCGTACGCGCCCCCGTGCCCCCGAAGGGCGTCACCGCCAGGCCGGGCCGCGTGACCGTGCCCAAGGTGTCGGCCCGGCGCCGGCCCGTCCCGAGAGTGTCGATCTCCGTGCCGCCCCGCCAGCGGCGGGCCACACCCCAGGTGGCGCTGCCACGGGTGACGGTCTACCGCGACGGGTTGTGCACGGGCGGGGTGCGGGTGGGGGAGTGTCCGCGCGGGCGGGTGCGCGTGGCTCCCCGGCCCGTGCCCCAGGCGGGGCCGGTGCGCGTTCCCACGCTCACCCCGGCCCCTTCGCCCAGCCCCACACCGTCCGTGTCCGGCTGGGCCGGCGCGCGGCGTCCCCTCCCGCCACCGGGCCGCCGCGACAACCCTCTGGGCGGCGTGCTGCTCACCGTCGTGCTGGTGACCGCCATCACCTCGACGACGGCCGTGGCGTTCCGCTCCCGCCGGTGATCAGCCCGCGAGCGACTCGGCGCGGGTCTCCAGCGTGGTGCGCAGGTCGACCGCCTCCTCGGCCGCCTTGGCCCGGTCGGCGCCCGCATTCAGGCCGTACGCCTTGAGCGCCTGGTCCAGCAGGGCCGTGGCGGTGCCGCCGGCCAGCAGGTCGCGGGTGAGAGCCGCGTGCTCCCGCTCGTAGAGCTTCTTGAAACCGGCGTCCTTGAGGAACCTCTCCTTCAGCGCGTGACCGCCGCCGCGCGCCCCGCCGGGACGCTGCGCGTCCTGCTGCCGGCCGGCGGGCGGGCGGGCCTGCTGTCCTGGCTGCTCGCCCTGCCCGGGCCGGGCGGCGCGGTCGTCGGGGCGCCTTCTGCCGATGGCGTCGTCGGGGCCGGCTGTGGCGTCCCCTCTCAGCGCGAGGTTCATGTCCCAGCTGATCACCCTGAACTTCTTCGTGCCCACGTCGTACCAGAGGTAGTAGTTGTGGCCGGGGCCCGCCATGTCGTCGTGGTTCAGCAGGATGTTCTGCAGGGCCGCGTAGCGGGCGAACGACACCACGTCCAGCCGCTCGGCCAGCCCCGACGCGAACTCCTCGTCCGAGGCCTGCTCCACCCACCTGACCAGGTCGATGACCGGTTGCACGTCGCGCTGGCCCACCAGGTTGACCTGCTTGAAGTCGTCGGCGTACGCGGTCTGGTCCTCGCCCTGGTAGGTGAAGCTGCCGGAGGCGAGCGACTTGTAGAGCACGCCGTCGCCGAGCCGCTCGGCGTACCCCTCGTCCAGGTACTCGACCACGAGGCGGGGAGCCGACCGCCGGCCGTTGACGGAGAAGGAGGCGTAGGCCGACCGCTGGGAGGGCTCGCCGGCCGCGCCGACCAGGGCGATCGCCACGGCCTCGTTGAGCACGGCCGCCGACCCCATGGCGGGACGCACGGCCAGCTGGGAGTGGCCCTGGTAGCGGCGGCCCTCGACGAACTCGTCGAAGCTGATCAGCCAGGGCAGGTTCTCCGGCTCCTCGGCCTTCAACTCCCCGCCGGGCCCGCCACGCCGGCGGGCGCCCTCCTGCCGTCCGTTCTCCGGCGCCTGGAAGCCCTCGGGAGGCTCGCCGCCGGGCGGGCGGAATCCCTCCGGCTGGTTCCCGCGGCCGGACGTGGTGCGCGGCCGGGTCTGCCCCTTCCACGTCAGCCCTTGCAGGGTCGAGTTGCCCTTGAGCCGGATGCCCACGCTCGGGATCGTGGTCCCGTCGATGGTCAGGTCGGCCTCGACGTACTTCTTGTCGCCGTCCTTGAAGTACTCCGCCAGCATGTCCTGGTAGCCCTCGTCCCGGAACGTGAGCGCGACCTCGTGCGGCGCGGCGGCGTCGAACAGCTCCTTGGACCCGGCGAGGTCCCGGACGACGACGCCGGCCGAGGCGGTCCGCACGCTGGTGACGTACGGGCGGACGGTGCCGCTGCCGAAGACTCCGTAGCAGGCGGCCAGGAACGCCACGCACGCCGCCACGAGCTTCCAGTGGTGCCGGAGCCTGATGGGAATACGGTGTCTGAGCCGGGCCACGGCTACAGGTCGCTCTGGTCGTAGCCGGTCAGCACCGTGACGGACTGGCCGTGGTTGCGCTCCCGCAGCCCGGAGATGAGGTCGGCGGGCTCGCTGCCCTTCTTGATCCGGACGGTGTACATCAGCTCGGTCAGCGCGCCGGCCCTGATCGACTCCATGCTGACCAGCTCGAACTCGTCGGTGTGCCGGACGAGGACGTCCTGGACGGCGTGCGTGTAGTCCTCGTCCGACGGCACCTGCACCTTGACGACCTGGCGGCGCACGTTCAGCTGGAACCAGTCGAACCTGCTCATGATCATGATGATCAGCGAGATCGCCACGGCGGCCACCACGGCCAGCAGGTAGAAGCGGGTGCCGACGGCCATGCCGACGCCCATCACCAGGAAGATGAACCCGACGTCCCTGGTCTCCTTGATGGCGTTGCGGAACCGCACCACCGACAGGGCGCCCACCAGAGCGAAGGCGCGGGCGATGTTCGAGCCGACGACCAGCATGATCAGCGAGATCAGCATGCCGAGGACGACGAGCGTCTGGACGTAGGACTGGCTGTAGGAGACGTTGCGGTGCGTCGCCCGGTACACCCAGCCGATCATGGCGCTGAGCACGAACGACAGTGACATCGCGATCGCGATGTCGGCCACGCTGAACGTGCCGGACAGGTCCTGGAAGGAGAAGTCCATGGGTCATGCCTCCACGCGGGCGGTCAGGGCCGACGAGAGTCCGAAGTCCAGGTCGTGGCCGGGGATGTGGAAGATCGAGCGTGGCGCGAGCCCGTGCGCCTCCACGCTCTGGCAGTACTTCGAGAGCCGCACCACCTGCAGGTTCCGCTCGGCGGTCAGGTCGGTGAGCCAGTAGGGGACGCGCTCGTTCGCCTTGACCTCCATGATCGCTTTCCCGGGCGGGACGATGAACCGGTTCGCGGCGTCCGCGCCCAGGTGGAAGTCCCGGTCGCGGCCGCGTACGCGCTGGTCGAAGGTGACCCGCAGGCCCACGTCCGCGCCCCGCCCGACGTAGGCGTGCCGCTGGTAGCCGGTCATCGCGGTGGCGCGCAGGTCGAGCCGGCAGACCAGGTCGAGCACCTCCTCCAGGAAGCCCCGCTCGGACGGCTCGTGGCCCACCTGCTCGCGCCCGTCGCACAGGCGCAGGGCGTCCCGGTACGGCAGGCGTACCCGGCGCTTCTGCGTGACCCGGTTGACCCGCTGCTTGATCTCGACGTGGACCGGGGTCTCGCCGGTCACCGCGAAGCGGTCGCCGTAATGGCGGATGCGCAGCTTCCTGCGGAACCTGAGGCCCTCGATCTTCTCCCAGTAGAAGCGCAGCCGGCTGGTGTCGTAGTAGACGCTCCAGACGCCGTAGCCGCCGTCGCCGCTGTGGCGGTCGCGGTCGAGCACGGTGTCCATCTCGTCGCGCAGCTCTCGGGCGACGGCGGCGTCGACCAGATACTTGATCTCGTACCTGTTGAACGCGTGCAGCCGGCTGGGGGCGCGCAGCGCGTGTCCCGCCTCGCCGGAGGCAACGGCCGCCGAGACCTCGGGCCGGCGTGCGGGGACGGGGCGCCTGCGGAATCTTCGCAGCATGTCTCTCCCTTCGTGTCAGCCCATAGGGGACAGCAACAACCTGGGAATAGTGTGTGAACCCTGACGCACCGGGCGATGAACACGCGTGCCGTGGCCGGCGTCAGACGCCCTCCGGCCCCTGGACCGGCGGCTCGACCGGCCCCTCGACCGGCCCCTCGACCGGCCCCTCGACCGGCAGGACGACGCGGAAGGTGGTGCCGCCGCCGCTGCGCGCCTCGATACGGCCGCCGTGCGCCTCGACCAGTGCCGCGGCGATGGCCAGCCCCAGGCCGGTGCCGCCGCTGTCGCGGGAACGGGCGGCGTCGGCCCGGTAGAAGCGGTCGAAGACGTGCGGCAGGTGTTCCGCCGCGATGCCCGGCCCGGCGTCGCGCACCTCGATGACCGCCGCCGGCCCGGTCACCCGAGCCCTCGCCCACGCGCCCGCGCCCGTGGTCCCGCTCCGGGCCCACTGGGCCGCGTCCGTGCCCGTGGTCCCGCCTCCGGTCTCGCTGACGGTCACCCGGACCGCCGTGCCCTCGGGGGTGTGGGCCACGGCGTTGCCGACCAAGTTGGCGACCACCTGGTGCAGGCGGTGCTCGTCGCCCGTCACCCGTACCGGCCGCTCGTCCAGGACCAGCTCGATCGGCCGTCCTGGTGCGCGGGCCCGCGCACCGTGCACCACGTCGCCCACGACGACGTGCAGGTCGACCTCCGTCAGGTCGAGCGCCCGCTCCTGGTCCAGCCGCGCCAGCAGCAGCAGGTCCTCCACCAGCACGCCCATCCGTTCTGCCTCACCCTCGATGCGGCTCAGGATGCGCGCCACGGCGGGATCCGGCTCGCGGTCACCGTGCCGGTACAGCTCGGCGAAGCCCCGGATGGACGTCAGCGGCGTGCGCAGTTCGTGCGAGGCGTCGGCGAGGAAGTGGCGCAGCCGCTGCTCTGAGCGTTCGCGCTGGCGCAGGGCCTCGCCGAGGCGTCCGAGCATGATGTTGAGCGCATGCCCCAGCCGCCCGGTCTCCGTGCGCGGGTCGCTGTCGGAGACCCGCCGGTCGAGCTCGCCGCCCGCGATCGCGGTGGCGGTGCGTTCCATCCGGGTCAGCGGGCGCAGGCCGAGCCGTACGACGGCCAGCGCCACCGCGCCCAGGAGCACCAGCACCAGCGCGCCCGCCGCCACCTCGATGACCAGCAGCTGCCGCACGGTGCTCCTGGCCGCCTCCAGCGACATCGACACCACCGCGCGGTTGCCGTCGGGGAGGGCCACGACGAGCGCGCGCCAGTCGGCGTCCCCCGACCTGCCGGCCACGGTGAAAGGGCTCGGCGGGAGGGCGGCGATGGTGGCCGCGGGGACGTCCGGTCCGTCGTCGGGGGGAGCACCCGCGCGGACGGGCGCTCCCGACGGCCGGTGGAAGTCCACCCGGAACTGGCTGGGCAGCTCCACCTCGCCCCGGCGCGGCGGCCGCACGAGAGGGGGCGGCGGCCGTCCCTTGCCGAACGTGGCCGCGAAGGCGGTGAGCTGCGTGTCCACCCGGGACAGCAGCGAGCGGTCGAGCAGGATCACCCCGGCCGTCGCGAACACCGCCAGCGCCGCCGCCGACAACCCGAGCAGAGCGGCCAGCAGCCGGTGGCGCAGCGGCCAGGCCCGCGCGATCGGCCTCATCGGCCGCGGTCCAGCAGGCTCTGGTCGCGCAGTGAGTAGCCGACGCCGCGCAACGTGTGGATCAGCGGCGGGCCCGCCACATCGATCTTGCGGCGCAGGTAGCTGATGTAGGACTCCACGATCCGGCTGTCGGCGCCGAAACCGTGGTCCCACACCCGGTCGAGGATCTGCGGCTTGCTGACGACCCGCTCCGCGTTGATCATCAGGTAGCGCAGCAGGGCGAACTCCGTCGGCGACAGGTGCACGTGCCGCCCGGCCCGCCGCACGACGTGGGTCTCCTCGTCCAGCTCCAGGTCGGCGTAGCGCAGCAGCCCGTCGTCGTGCGCCTGCTCGCGAGGACTCGTACGGCGCAGGATGGCGCGGATGCGCAGCACCACCTCCTCCAGGCTGAACGGCTTGGTGACGTAGTCGTCGCCGCCCGCCGTCAGCCCCGCGATCCGGTCGGCCACCGTGTCGCGCGCCGTCAGGAACAACACCGGCGGCCCGCCACCGTCCGGCCGCAACCGCTGCGCCACCGCGAACCCGTTGAGATCGGGCAGCATCACGTCCAGCACGATCAGGTCGGGACGCTCCTCGCCGACGCGCGCCAGCGCCTGCGTGCCCGAGGCGGCCGTACGCACGGCGAAGCCGTTCAGCTCCAGGGCGTCCTGGAGCAGCTCGCGGATGTTGGGCTCGTCGTCGACCACCAGGACCACGAGGTTGCCGGCGGTGCGGGGGCTCGGTGCGTCCATGCGGGCTGTTGTATCCGGTCTGCCTGGGAGTTGTGTGTGAGCAGCCTAGGCCGGATATTCGCGTGCTCGGTCCCCGCGCCGCGTGCCACACTGGCCGCCGGACCGGCGGTGGTCAGGGGGTGTGATGGCCGACGAAGAGGTGCTGGCCGGAGGCGGCGTCAACCACGTGGTCAGGGTCGGCGCCACCGTACGCAGGCCGACCGGCCCGTGGACGCCGGCCGTGCACGCCCTGCTCGACCACCTGACGGCCCGCGGGTTCGCCGGGGCGCCCAGGAGCCACGGCGTCGACGACCAGGGCCGCGAGATCCTCGACTTCGTGCCGGGCCGGACGGCCGGCTACCCGCTGCCGGGGTGGGCGCGCTCCGACGAGGCCTTGGTCGCCGCCGGCGAGTTGCTGCGCCGCTACCACGACGCCACCGTGGGGTTCGAGGCCCCTCCCGGCGCCGAATGGTATTTCCGCGCGGTGAGCCCGGCCGAGGTGATCTGCCACGGCGACGTGGCCACGTACAACTGCGTGTTCCGCGAGGGGCTGCCGGTCGCGTTCATCGACTTCGACACCGCCCACCCCGGGCCGCGCGTCTGGGACGTGGCCTACGCCGCCTACCGGTTCGTGCCGCTGACCGACCCCGGGCACGCCGACGCCCGCCCGGTCGGGGAGCAGGCGCGGCGGCTGCGCCTGTTCGCCGGCGCGTACGCGCTCGGCGACGACGACCGCGCCGCGCTCGTCGCGACCGCGCGGGCCCGCCTGGAGCACCTGGTCCGCCACATGCACGAGAGGGCGGCCGCGGGCGACGAGGCCTTCGCCGGCCACGTCGCCCGCGGCGACGACGTCTACTACGAGTGCGACCTCGCCCACCTGACGCGGCACGAGGCCGTGCTGCGGCGTGACCTCACTTGCCGAAGCCCACGGTCAGACCGCTGAGCAGCTGGCGGCGGCCCACGATGTAGAGGATCAGGATGGGCAGCGTGGTGAGCACCACGGACGCCAGCACCGCCGGCACGTTGATGCTGTACTGGCCCTGGAACGACCAGAGCGCCAGCGGCAGCGTGCGCTTGTCGGGGCTCTGCGTGAGCACCAGCGGCAGCAGGAAGCCGTTCCAGATCGTCAGCGCGTTGTAGACCGTCACCGTCACCACGGCCGGCCGCGTCAGCGGGAACGCCAGCCGCCAGAGCATCGCCGTCTCGGTCGCGCCGTCCAGGCGCATCGAGTCGAACAGCTCCTTGGGCACGTCGCGGATGAAGTTGGACAACACCAGCACCGACAGGGGGATCGCGAACGCGATCGACGGCAGGATCATCCCCAGCAGCGAGTCGTAGAGGTGCAGCCGGATGATGATCAGGTAGACGGGGATGATCGTGGCCTGCAGCGGGATGGCCAGCCCCATGAGGAAGAGCGAGTTCGTCAACCGCAGGAACCGGCTCCGCCTGCCGGCCCGGATGATCGCGTACGACGCCATGAAGGAGATGAGCACCGCGGGAATGACCGCGCCCAGCGTGACGACGACGCTGTTGACGAAGTACAGAGGGAAGTCCGACTCGATGACCATCACGTAGTTGGCCAGCGTCGGCTCGCCGGGCGGCACGAGCGGGTTCTCGGCGTAGTAGTTGCTCTGCGACTTGAAGCTGGTGATGACGATCCAGTAGATCGGCACGACCACGACCGCCAGCCAGATCCAGGAGGTCACTCCCGCCAGCCAGTTGGGCCGGCCCCTGGGCTTGCTGCGACGCCGGTGCCGCCGCTGGGGCCCGCCCTCCATGACCTCGGGCTTCGTGGTGAGCGTGGACGCCATGTTCTAGGCCCCTTCGAGCTGGCTGTGGCTCGTGTCGCGGCCGCCGAGCCGGCGCAGCACCAGCGCCAGCACGAGCCCCACGAGCACGAGGATGACCGCGATCACACTGGCCAGGCCCATCTGGCTGGCCTGCCATCCGCGCACGTACATGTCCAGGGCGAGCACCCTCGTGGCGTCTCCCGGGCCGCCCGCGGTCAGCACGAAGATCAGGTCGAAGAAGGTCAGGGACCCGACGACCATGAGCGTCGAGGACGTGATGATCGTGTACTTCAGCTGCGGCAGGGTGATGCTGAAGAACTTGCGCACCCGGCCGGCGCCGTCGAGCTCGGCGGCCTCGTACATCGAGCGCGGGATCTGGCGTACGCCGCCCTGGTAGATCAGCGAGTGGAACGGGATGAACTGCCAGGACACCACGAAGATCACCACGCCGAACGCGAGGTACGGATCGCCGAGCCAGTCCTGCACGAGCAGCGGGATCCGCAGCCCGGCGCCGAGCCCGAAGTTCGGGTCGAGCAGCGCCTTGTAGGCGATGGCGATGGCCGCGGAGCTGAGCAGCAGCGGGATGAAGTACACCACGGACAGGACCGCGCGGTAGCGGTGGTGGTTGGCGAGGAACGTGCCCAGCAGGATGCTGGCCGGCGTCTGCACCGCCCAGGACAGGGCCATCACGAGGAACGTCACCCACAGCGCGTGCGGCAGTCCCGGATCCGCGAGCACGGTCGCCCAGCTGTCGACGCCCGCGAAGTGGATGTCGCCGAGTCCGTCCCACGAGGTGAAGCTGAGTACGAGGACCCCGAGCAGCGGGATCAGCCCGAACCCGGTGAAGACCACCAGCGCGGGCACGGACATCCACGCGAGCGAGCCGCCACGGCCCTTTCGCCTGCGGGCCGTGGCGGAGGTCGCGAGCGCGCTCACTTGCCGATGACCGCGTTCATGTTGGTGGCGAACTCCTTGGGGGAGATCGACAGCTGGAACAACTTGGCGATGTTGTCCAGCAGCACCTCGGCGGCCGTCGGGCTGAGCGCCTGGTCCCACGACTGCGCGAACGACTTGGCGTTGACGGCGATGTTGTAGACGAAGTTGAGGAACTCGGCGTCGTCGGAGGAGGCGAACTCCTTGTCGGCGCCCTTGACGATCGGCACCGCGCCGGTCGCCACCCACTCCTTGACCGCCTGGTCGCCCATCAGCTCGGTGGCGAAGAACTTCTTGGCGATCTCCTTCTGCTCGGGAGTCGCCTTGGAGGAGATCGACATGTACTGGCCGGGGTTGCCGACGGTGTTGCTCGGGTCGCCCTTGCCGCCGTCGATCGGCGGGAAGTTCATGTAGCCGAGGTTGCCGCCGGAGACGAAGTCGCCGCCGTCCCCCTTCATGCTGCCGTACGTCCAGCCGCCGTGCAGCATCATCGCGGCCTTGCCGGTGTAGAGCAGCGCCTGGTCGGCGTTGGAGTCGGCGGTGATCGAGGAGAAGCCCTTGATGAACCCGTCGGCCTTGATCAGTTCCTGCATCTTGCCCAGGGCGTCGATGGCGACCGGGTTGTTCCAGGCGTCCTTCTCCGCGTCGAACACGGCCTGGAACACCTCGGAGCCGCCCAGGCGGTCGAAGAGGAACTCCAGCCACATCATGTTGGTCCAGCGCGACTGGCCGCCGAGGGCGAACGGCGCGATGCCCTGGGCGTTGAACTTGGGCACCAGGTCCATGATGTCGCCCCACGTCTGGGGCGGCTGCGCGCCGATCTTGTCGAAGGCGCGCTTGTCGTAGTAGAGGACGATCGGCTGCATCGTCTCGCAGGGCATCGCGTAGATCTTGCCGTCGATCGTGGCGGCGCCGAAGGAGGAGGGGAACAGCTTGTCCTTCAGCGCGGCGTTCTCGTCGAACCACGAGGTGAGGTCGTCGACCTGGCCCGCCTGGACGTAGCTGCGCAGCGTGCCGCCGCCCCAGCCCCAGATGAGCGTGGGCGCCTGGCCCGCGCCGATCGCCGTCTTGATCTTGGTCTTGAACGCGTCGTTCTGGAAGGTCGTGCCCGCGATCTGACCGTTGGGGTTGGCCTTGTTGAACCGTTCGACGGTCCTGGTGCGCACGCCCTCCTGCGGCTGCGTCGACAGGTACCAATAAGTAGCGCCGCCGCCACCGCCACCACCACTTGGTGTTCCGGGCCTGGTCGGGCCCGAGCTGCCACAGGCGGCAAGCGCGGCTCCCAGGGGCAGGCCCATGGAGAGGCTGAGGAAGGTGCGGCGAGACGTTGTCCTTGGCTCCACGGGGATCTCCGTACTCGAACGTCGCGGTCTCTGGCCGCGGCTCGTTGGTCATCGGATGCGGTGGCCGGCGGTCGTGGATCGGCGTCCTCGGGACGCCACTGGTCCACTCCTCCTTGAGTCAGCTCTCCGAAACTTTTTCGACATGACCGCGGGTTTCGCCAATCTAGGTTTCGGCCAAAGGTGTGTCAAGACCCGCCGCGGAGCGAACAGATTACGGTCCGGCCAAGGCCCGTGTACAGTACTTTGGCGCGGGCTATCGCTGGTCCACCTGGCCTTCGGAAATCCGCGCCGAGATCGTCGGTGAGCCTCGAAATATTTCGAAATGTCTCCGACACAAACGCACTTCTTGAGGAGAGCAGCAGATGACGGCTCTAGAGCGGACACCTGAGGCGGGCCGGGCACTCCGTCCGTGGCAGGACCCGGCGCTTCCCGTCGCCGACCGAGTCGACGCCCTCCTCGCGGAGCTGACCCTGGAGGAGAAGATCGGCCAGCTGGGCAGCCGGTGGATCGGCAACGACATGCCGGAGCCCGACGAGCCGGAGCCCGGCGCCGAGTCCCTGAACGTCGCGCCCATGCAGGACGTCTTCGCCGCCTCCGGCTCCGTCCCGCTGGAGGAGGCCGCCCGCCACGGGCTCGGCCACCTGACCCGCGTGTACGGCAGCGCCCCCGTGACCACGGCCGAGGGCGCCGCCGAGGTGGTCCGGCTGCAGCGGGCCGTGGTCGGGAGCTCCCGGCTCGGCATCCCCGCGATCGTCCACGAGGAGTGCCTGACCGGCTTCACGAGCTACGGCGCGACCGTCTACCCCGCGGCCATCGCCTGGGGAGCCACCTTCGACCCCGGCCTGGTCGAGCGGATGGCCGCGGCCATCGGGCGCGACATGGCCGCCCTGGGCGTGCACCAGGGCCTGTCCCCGGTGCTCGACGTCGTGCGCGACTACCGGTGGGGGCGGGTCGAGGAGACGATGGGGGAGGACCCCTACCTCGTGGCGATGCTCGGCACCGCCTACGTCCGCGGGCTCGAGAGCGCCGGCGTCATCGCCACGCTCAAACACTTCGCCGGCTACTCCGCCTCGCGTGCGGCCCGCAACCACGGGCCCGTGCCGATGGGCCGCCGCGAGCTGATGGACATGATCCTGCCGCCGTTCGAGACGGCCATCACGCTCGGCGGCGCCCGCTCGGTGATGAACTCCTACTCCGACGTCGACGGCGTCCCCGCCGGGGCCGACCCCTGGCTGCTGACCGAGCTGCTGCGCGACGAGTGGGGCTTCACCGGCACCGTCGTCTCCGACTACTGGGCGGTCCCGTTCCTGGCGACCATGCACGAGGTCGCCGCCGACACCGACGAGGCCGGCGTGCAGGCGCTCACCGCCGGCATCGACGTCGAGCTGCCCGACACGCTCGGCTTCGGCCGGCACCTGGCCGAGCGGGTCAGGAACGGCGACCTTCCCGAATCGCTGATCGACCGGGCCGCCCGCCGCCTGCTCACCCAGAAGGCCGAGCTCGGGCTGCTCGACCACGACTGGACACCGGAGCGCTCGGTCGCCGCGGCCGGAGGCGTCGACCTCGACTCGCCGGGCAACCGCGCCCTGGCCAGGGAGCTGGCCGAGCGCTCGATCGTCCTGCTGGACGGCGGAGACGTCCTGCCGCTGCTCGGCGAGGGCCGCCAGGGCCCGCGCAGCGTCGCCGTCGTCGGCCCCGCCGCGCACGACCCGCGCACGTTCATGGGCTGCTACGCCTTCCCCAACCACGTCCTGCCCCGCCATCCCGGCCTCGGGCTCGGCATCGAGGCGCCCACCGTGCTCGACGCGCTGCGCGAGGAGCTGCCGGGCGCCGAGATCCGCCACGAACGCGGCTGCGACGTGCGCGGCGACGACCGCTCCGGCTTCGCCGCCGCGGTGTCTGCCGCGCGCGGCTCCGACCTGTGCGTCGCCGTCGTCGGCGACCTGGCAGGGCTGTTCGGCCAGGGCACCTCGGGCGAGGGCTGCGACGCCGACGACCTGCGGCTTCCCGGCGTGCAGGCCGACCTGCTGGCCGAGCTGGCCGCCACGGGTACGCCGGTCATCGTCGTCGTGGTCTCGGGGCGCCCGTACGCGCTGGGGGAGGTGCACGCCGGAGCCGCCGCGCTCGTCCAGGCGTTCATGCCCGGCGAGGAGGGCGCGGCGGCCATCGCAGGCGTGCTGTCCGGACGGGTCCAGCCCGCGGGCCGGCTGCCCGTGCAGATCCCGCGCGGGCACGGCGGGCAGCCGGGCACCTACCTGCAGCCGCCGCTGGGGGCCAACAGCGAGGGCATCAGCAACCTCGACCCGACCCCGCTGTTCCCCTTCGGATACGGCGCCTCCTACACCACCTTCGAGGTCGGCGACCTGGTGATCAGCGACGCCGAGGTGCCCACCGACGGCGAGTTCACGGTGGCGGTCAACGTCCGCAACACCGGCGGCCGGGCCGGCGAGGAGGTCGTCCAGCTCTACCTGCACGACGTCGTCGCCCAGGTGACCAGACCGGTGCGGCAGCTGGCCGGGTTCGCCCGCGTGCGGCTGGAGCCCGGCGAGAGCGCCGGCGTGCGCTTCCACGTGCACGCAGACCGGACCGCCTTCACCGGCCGCGACCTGCGCAGGATCGTCGAGCCGGGCGAGATCGAGGTGCTCGCCGGCACCTCGGCCGCCGACCTGCCGTGCCGCGGCACCGTACGCCTGACCGGTCCGCTACGCCATCCCGGCCCCGGGCGGCGGCTCGTGACACCCGTTGACGTCGGCCCCGGCGGTGCCGGGCAGGGGGGTGGAGATGCCGGCCAGTCCTAGGCGGGCCACGCTCGCGACCGTCGCCGCCTCGGCGGGCGTGTCGGTCGCGACCGTGTCGAAAGTGCTCAACGGCCGCAGCGACGTCGCGCCCGCCACCCGCTCGCTGGTGGAGGCGCTGCTGCGGCAGCACGACTACGTCGCCCCCAGCCCGCGCAGGGGCGAGGTCGCCGGGGCGGGCAGCGTCGAGCTGCAGTTCGACGCCGACCTCAACGCCTACTCGACCGAGATCATCCAGGGGGCGGTGGCCGCCGCGGCGGAGGCCGGCGTCGGGGTCGTGGTCAGCATCAGGCGCGCCGACCGCACCGCCGCCTGGGCCCGCGGCCTGGTCGCCGCCGGCCGCCGGGGGCTGATCGCGGTCACCAGCGAGCTGACCGCCGGGCAGCTCGCCGCGCTGGCCAAGGCCCGGCTGCCGCTCGTCCTCATCGACCCGCTCAACCTGCCGCGCGCCCGCGTGACCAGCATCGGGTCGACGAACTTCGCCGGCGGCCTGGCCGCCACCCAGCACCTGCTCTCCCTCGGCCACCGGCGCATCGCCTACGTCGGAGGCCCCGCCGTCGCGGCCTGCAACCAGGCCCGGCTGCACGGCTACAGGGCCGCCATGGAGGCCGAAGGCACGCCCGTGCTGCCGGGCTACGTGCAGACCGGGCACTTCCGCTACCACGACGGCGTGACGGGCGGCGCGGCCGTGCTCGACCTGCCGCGACCCCCCACGGCGATCTTCGCGGCCAGCGACGAGACCGCGCTCGGCATCATGGAGGCCGCCCGGGCGCGAGGGCTGCGCATCCCCGAAGACCTCAGCATCGTGGGGTTCGACGACACCCAGATCGCCCAGATGGCCTCACCGCCGCTCACCACCGTCCGCCAGCCGCTGCGCGAGATGGGCGGCGTGGCCCTCCGCACCGCGCTGCGCCTGGCGGCGGGGGAGAAGATCGACTCCCACCATGTCGAGCTCGCCACCGGCCTCGTCGTCCGGGGCTCCACGGCCCCCGTCGCACCCGCCTGAACGCCGGCCGCCACCCGCCCCGCAGCGTCGGGAAGATCGTGGGCGTGGAGATGGTTGCCTCTGTTCGTGGAGGAGAGCGAGGTCGTGGTGATCGGCGCCGGGCAGGCGGGACTGTCCAGCGCGTACTTCCTGCGCCGGCTCGGTATCGAGCCGGTCGTGCTGGACGCGGCGGAGGGGCCCGGGGGAGCGTGGCGGCACCGTTCGCCCACGCTGACCATGGACAAGGTGCACGGCATCTTCGACCTGCCAGGCCTGCGCCGCCCGCCGGAGACCACGGGCCGGCGGCCTGCCGCCGAGGTGGTGCCCGGCTACTACGCGGACTACGAGCGCGAGCAGGAGCTGGAGGTGCTCCGGCCGGTCAGGGTCGCCTCCGTGCGGCGCGGGCCGGGCGGCCGGCTGGTGGTCGTGACCGACGTGGGGGAATGGGCGGCCAGAGCCGTGGTCAACGCGACCGGCACATGGACGCGACCTCACTGGCCGTACTCTCCGGGAGCCGCCGGATTCCGCGGGCGCGCGCTCCACTACGTGAGCTACCGCGGGCCGGCGGAGTTCGCCGGCCGGCACGTGGCCGTCGTGGGCGGCGGGGCCTCGGCGATGCACGTGCTGTCCGAGACGGCCGGGGTCGCCGCCACGACGGCGTGGTTCACCCGCCGCCCGCCTCTGTTCAGGGACGACTTCGACGAGGACGCCAGGCGGGAGGTCGTGGCGATGGTCGACGAGCGCGTGCGCGCCGGTCTGCCGCCGCAGAGCGTCGTCGGCGTCACCGGCCTGCCCTACACCACGGTCGTGCGCGAGGCGCTCGCCAAGGGGGCGCTCGACCGCCTGCCGATGTTCGACCGCGTCACCGAGCACGGTGTCGCGTGGAACGACGGGCGGACCCTCGAGGCCGACACCATCATCTGGGCCACCGGCTTCCGCTCGGCCCTCGACCACCTCGCGCCCCTGCGTCTCAGGGAGCCGGGCGGCGGCATCATGGTGGACGGGACCCAGGTGGTCAAGGAGCCCGCGCTCCAGCTCGTCGGCTACGGCCCGTCGGCCAGCACGATCGGCGCCAACCGCGCCGGCCGCACGGCCGCCCGCAACGTCCGCGCCCACCTCGCCACCGCCACCGCCCGCCCGGCCGCCTGAAACCCGACACCCGCCCCGGGCCTGCCCGGCGTCGCCCCCCGGCGTCGCCACCCGGCGTCGCCCCCTGGCCGGGCCTCTCGCAGGCCCGGCCGCCGTGTCCGAGGCCGACGTCGGGGAGACGGGCGGAAAGGGTAGGCCGCTGGTCACCGTTCGGCGACGCCGAAGGCGGTCCAGCCTCGGGCGGGGAAACCCGCCGCCCGCGCCACGGCCGCCGACGCGTCGTTCTCCACGGCGTGCAGGTACGTCGGCACCGCCCCTTCGTCGAGCACCCGCCGGGCGGCCTGCGCCACCAGCCGCCTGGCCAGCCCGCGCCCGCGTGCCGCCGGGGCCGTCACCACCGCCAGCTCGTGCCCGTACGCGTCGTGCCGTTTGATCCCCACCCCCGCCAGGTGCTCGCCCGTACCGGGGTCGGTGGCCACCAGGACCTCCCCGCCGAAGGGATGCAGCCAGGCGGGTACGCCGGGGGCGGTGGCGGGCCGCCACCGCCCGGCGTCCCGCAGCGGGGCCGGGCGGGTGGTCCAGCGGAAGACGGCTTCGAACCAGCCGCGCTCCGGGTATGCGACGATCCTGGGCACCTCGGCCATCGTCCGCGCGGCGGCCACGCGGGTCACGTGCTCCGGGGGCACCGACAACACGCCGCCGTCCGGGGTGCGTACGCCGAGCGCCGGGTGGATCTGGCCGTCCCAGCCGGGCAGGGTGCGCCGGCGGGAGCCGATGACCTGGAGCTTCTCCGTGGGCGGCCAGGCGCCGAGCCACTCGCGCAGATGATCGTCGATCGCCACGAGGCCACTCTATGGAGGAGGAAAGATATCGATTGCGGCAGGGGGCCTACACTCGGGCGAAGAGGGTCGACACACGGTGTAACACCGGGTTAGCGTCCTGACATAAGGATCTTTTTCCGGTCAGGAGGTCCCCCATGGACGTTCCCGGCTACACCGAAATCCGGGAGCTCGGACACGGCGGGACCGGGCGGGTCATGCTCGCCGTACGCGACTCCGACGGGCTGGCCGTCGCGATCAAGCACCTGTCCGACCCGTTGCGCGAGGACGACGAGTTCGCCGGCAGGTTCAGGGCCGAGGCGCAGGTCATCCAGGAGATCGACAGCCCCCACACGGCCCGCGTGCTGGACTACGTCGAGGCCGACGACGACGCCGTCATCGTGATGGAGCTGGTCGACGGCGTCACGCTCCGGCGGCTGCTGGCGGACGAGGGTGCGACCGGAGCGGAGTCGGCGCTCGTGGTGCTGAAGGGGGCGCTGCTCGGGCTGGCCGAGGCGCACGAGCGCGGCGTCGTGCACCGGGACTTCAAACCCGAGAACGTGATCATCACCCGGGAGGGCGAGAGCAAGCTCGTCGACTTCGGCGTGGCCGCGCACGTCGGAGAGACGGCCGACCTCGTCGGCACCCCCTCCTACATGGCCCCCGAGCAGTGGGACGAGGCCCCGGCCGGCCCGGCGACCGACGTCTACGCCGCGACGCTGGTGTTCTTCGAGTGCCTGACCGGCCATCGCCCCTTCCAGGGGACCGACGTGGCCGCCCTGGCCTACCAGCACCAGTACGTCCCGCCTCCGGTCGAGGAGGTGGACGAGCCGCTGCGGCCGATCGTCGAGCACGGCCTTGCCAAGGACCCCGCGGCCCGGCCGGAGTCGGCGCGGGCGTTCCTGGCCGAGCTGGAGGGCGTCGCGCTGACCTCGTACGGGGAGGACTGGGAGCAGCGGGGACGGGCCGGCCTCGGCCTCCTGACCGTGCCGCTCACCGCGCTGCTGCCCCGGCCGCAGCCGGCGGCCGACGGGGGCTCCACGAGCCTGTTCCACACCACGATGGCGCCCGCGACCAAGTTCGCCGTGACGGGCGGGCTGGTGCTGGCGACCGCGGCGGCGGTGGTGTCGGCGTTCGTGGTCCTGGGCGATCCGCCCGGCACGAGGAGCGGCACCGCCCTTCCGCCGCCCGCGACGGCGTCCGCGTCCGCGTCCGCGTCCGTGCCGGCGCCGGCCACGCCGACGTCCGCCGCGCCGACCTCGTCGGAGCCGGAGCCGAGCGTGTCGCTCAGGGAGACGCCGCCGGCCGTCACCCACGTCGGCCGGCCGGACACGCCGCCCGTGGTGAGGCCGCGCCCGACCCGCGAGCCGACTCGCGAGCCCACCCGGACCAGCCGTCCGGAGCCGACCCCGCCGACGACCCCGCCGACGACCCCGCCGACGACGCTGCCCACCGCCGACGACCCGCCCGCCACCGACCCTCCTGACGATCCGCCCGACGACCCGCCGCCCGGCACGAACGAGCCCGACCCTCCGGTGCGGGACAGGGAGCCGCTCCTGTCGGTCTCGGTCTCGGTGTCGCTCGGCCTGCCGGTGCTCGGCGGCGACGGCGACGGCCTGGTGGACGCCGGCATCGGCCTGGGCCTGGGCTCCAGCCTTCTGGGGGTCGTGCTGGTGCCGGGGTCGGTGCTGCTCGGACGGCAGATCGTGGTCCGCAGGGTACGCCGGTCGCGCGAGCGGGGCCGGCCGTGAGTTGCGTGCCACGGGCCATGATCGTCTACTATCGGCGTCGAATAGAGGGCGTCCCCCCGGCCTGAATAACTCCTGACCGGAACTCGCCCTGCGGTTCGGGGTGAGGAGAACAGTGGCGGTTGCGTCACCCGCCGTCCGGTCGTACGGCCCTGCCCGCGAACGCAGCGGGGCCGGCCTGCTCGCCACCGCGCTGCTCGCCGGCCTTCTCGCGGGGCTTCTCGGGGCGGCGCCCGCGCACGCCGACCCCAAGCCCACGGTCAAACGGCTGAAGAAGGAGCTGGCCGGGCTGCAGAAGGAGTCGGACAAGCTCATCGCCGGCTACTACAGCAGCCGCATCGCCCGGGAGAAGGCCGAGAAGGCGGAGAAGGCCGCGCGGAAGAAGCTGGCCGCCGCCCAGAAGGTCTACGACCGCCACTCCACCGAGCTCAGGGCCATGGCCGTCGCCCAGTACACCGGCGGCGAGCCCGGCGCGCTCACCCTGCTGTCCGGAGAGCGGGAGCCGACGGCCCTCTTCGGCCGGATGGCCCTGGCCCGGCACCTCGTCGCCCGGCAGGACGCCAGGCTGCGCGACCACGCCAGGGTCAGGGACGAGCACCGTCAGGCGACCGGCGAGGCCGCCGCCCGCGCCAAGGAGCTCGCCCGCACGACGGGCGACCTGGAGGAGCGCAAGGAGAAGGCCGAGAAGCAGATCGAACGTATCAAGGACAAGATCGACCAGTTGCACGAGGCGCCGGGCGTGCGGCGCTCCGACGGCACGTGGGTGCCGCAGCTGCCTGAAGGGTCCGACCACATCACGCCCAGGATGCGGCTGGTCAGGAAGCTCATCCAGGACCGGTTCGACGTGCCGTACGGGATCGGCTGCTTCCGGGCGATCCAGGACGGCGGCGAGCATCCGCTCGGGCGCGCCTGCGACTTCATGCTGAGCCGCGGCGGCGCCATGCCGTCGGCGGCGGAGCTCGAACGCGGCGACCAGATCGCCAAGTGGGCGATCAAGAACGCCAAGCGGCTCGGCATCATGTACATCATCTATCGCCAGCGGATCTGGCACGCCGGGTCCGGGACGTGGCGCACGATGTCGGACCGTGGCGGCACGACGGCCAACCACTACGACCACCCGCACATCTCGGTCTATTGACCGGTCAGTCCTTGGCCAGGGCCGCCAGCAGGCGGTCTTCGGTGACCTCGGAGCCGGTGAGCTGCTCGGTGATCGCGCCGTCGCGCAGCACCACCACGCTGTCGCAGTTCTCCACCAGCTCGGCGACGTCGGACGAGATGAGCAGGATCGCCAGCCCGTCGACGGCGAGCTCGTCGAGCAGCGCCTGCATCTCCAGCTTGGTCGCCACGTCGACCCCGCGGGTCGGCTCGTCCAGCAGCAGCACCTTGGGGTGCATGGCCAGCCACCGCGCCAGCAGCACCTTCTGCTGGTTGCCGCCCGACAGCTCGCCGGCCGGCTGCCGGGGCGAGACCGCCTTGATCCCCAGCCGCTTCATGAACGTCGCCACGATGCCGTCCACCTGCGCGTCGGACACGATCCCGGCCCGCGACAGCCGGGGCAGCGCGGCCAGCGCGATGTTGTCGCGCACCGACAGCGTGGGCACGATGCCCTCGGTCTTCCTGTTCTCCGGCACCAGGCCGATCCCGGCGCGTACGGCGCTCCTGACCGACCATTTGCGGGCCCCCGGCGACGGGCGCGCGCCGGCCACCGTCACCTGCCCCGCGTCCACCGGCAGGGCGCCCGCGATGGCGCGGGCCGTCTCGCTGCGGCCGGCGCCGAGCAGTCCGCCGAGCCCGACCACCTCGCCGGCCCGCATCGCCAGCGACACCCCGTCGAGCACGTGGTGGCGGGTGAGGCCCTTGGCCTCCAGCACGGGCTCGTCGGCGGGCTCGTCGGCCTGGCCGGCCGCGAGCGACGGCTCCACCGGGTGGAACGGCCGTCCCAGCATGAGCGAGACCAGCCGCAGCCGGTCGAGCCCCGCCAGCGGCCCGGTGTGCACGACCCGGCCGTCACGCAGCACCGTGACCCGGTCGCAGATGCCGAACAGCTCTTCCAGCCGGTGGGTGACGTAGATGACCGAGCGGCCCTCCTCGCGCAGGCGGGTCACGGCGCCGAACAGGGTCTCCAGCTCGGCGTGCTCCAGCGCCGACGTGGGCTCGTCCATGATGACCAGGCGGGCGTCCGCGGTGGCCGCCCTGGCCAGGGCGACGAGCTGGCGGGTGCCCTCGTTGAGCGAGGCGAGCGGGCGGCGCACGTCGACGCGCAGCCCGTACGCGGCCAGCACCTCCTCGGCGCGGGAGTGCACGGCCGCGGAGTCGATCAGCCCGAGCCGGCCCCGTGGTTCCCTGCCGAGCAGCAGGTTGCGGGCGACGCTCATGGTGGGGACGAGGTTGGTCTCCTGGTGGATCGTGGCGATCCCGGCCCGCCTGGCGTCGGCCGGGCCGGCGAACCTGACCGGGTCACCGTGGAGGCGCAGCTCGCCCGCGTCGGGCGGGTGGACGCCTGAGAGCACCTTCACCAGGGTCGACTTGCCCGCGCCGTTTCCGCCGACCAGGGCGTGCACCTCGCCGGGGCGTACGGACATGGTGACGTGGTCGAGGGCGGTGACGCCCTGGAAGGTCTTGAGAACGCCTGCCACCTGTAGCACGGTTGCCTCCGCCTTGATGGTGGTCGAGCAAGAAAACATTCCCGTAACGGGTTTGTCACATTCGATCGGTAGGACGATCAGAACTGGGCGACGTGCAGGCGCACGCCCCGGCCGCTCAGCTCGTCGAGCACGTCGCGGGGCGCGGAGTCGTCGGTGACCAGGTGGCTGATCTGGTCGGCGGGCACGGTCTGGACCATCGTGTCGACGCCGACCTTGGTGTGGTCGGCCAGCACGACGACCTCCTCGGCGGCCGCGGCCAGCGCCCGGTCGACGCCCGCCACCTGCATGTTGGGCGTGGACAGCCCGCGGTCGGCGCTGAGCCCGTTGCCCGAGATGAACGCCCTGCGCACCCGCAGCCCCGCCAGCGAGTGCTCGGCCGCGCTGCCCACCAGGGCCAGGATCGACCCGCGCAGCGTGCCGCCGGTCAGCATCACCTCGACGCGCGGCGAGCCGGCCAGCACCTGGGCGACCAGCAGCGAGTTGGTCACGACGGCCAGCTCGGAGTGCCGCGTCAGGCGGCGGGCGAACTCCTGCGTGGTGGTGCCGGGCCCGACCACGATGGCGTCGCCGTCCTCCACGAGCGCGGCGGCCAGCTCGGCGATGGCGGCCTTCTCGGCGGACTCGAGCGAGACCTTGTGCGTGTAGCCGGCCTCGCGCGACAGCTCGCCAGGCAGGGTGGCGCCGCCGTGGTGGCGGTTGAGCAGGCCCTCCGACTCCAGGGCGCGCAGGTCGCGGCGGACGGTGACCTCGGAGGAGCGGACGGCCTGGGCGAGCTCGCGCAGCGACACCGCGCCGTTGGCGCGCACCAACTCGAGGATGCGCTGCCTGCGTTCGGCGGCGAACACGGGCCTGCGGCCGTCGCTCTGCGTGTCGCTCACGTCCCGATCATATTCGACGCGCCAACATGCGTTCACCTCTGACCGAACGCGAACGAATCTGATCGGAAATCTTGACCAGCTCGGTCCGGCAGTGCTTATTTTGGAGCATGTCAGGGTCAAAAGCTGTCCGAACGTGATCAGCGCATCGAAAGGACCCCCCCGTTGCGTAAGCCCCTCGTGCTGTTGCTCGCCATCCTGATGTCCGTCTTATGGCAGGTGCCGCCGCCCGCCTCCGCCTCAGCCGCGGTCGAGCGGCACGGCCTGCGCGGCGACTACTACCTCGCCTCGGCCGCGGGCGCGTTCGACTTCGCAGAGCTCAAGGCGAGCGTCGTCGACCCCAACCTGGAACTGGCCGACCTGAATCCCGTGTTCACGATGCTGACCGGCAGGGAGGACGACGTCACCGTCCGGTGGACCGGGCAGATCCAGCCCGAGCACTCCGAGACCTACACCTTCTCCATGATCGGCGACAACGGCTTCCGTCTCTGGATCGACGGCAAGCCGATCATCGACCACTGGGTGGACGACTGGGACAAGGAGCAGACCGGCACCCCGATCGCCCTGGAGGCCGGCAGGAAGTACGACGTCAAGGTCGAGTACTTCGAGCACTACGGCGGCGCCCACCTGCGGCTGCGGTGGCAGAGCCCGAGCCAGCCGAAGGCCGTCGTCCCCGCGGAGGCGTTCACGCTGCCCGAGGACTTCGAACCCGGAGGCCCAGCCGAGGCCCGGCTCGACGAGGCCGGTGACGTCGCCAGGCTCACCTTCCCCAAGGCGCTCGCCGACCTGCCCGCGGGGGCGGCCGGCAAGCTCGCCGTCACCGTCGGCGGGACGGACTGGCCCGTGACCGCGGCGACCCTGAAGGGCCCCGAGACCGTCGAGCTCAAGCTGGAGCACCCGATCCCCGCCAAGGCCGGCAACACCGTACGCACCGGCTACGACGGCACCGGCGGCATCACCTACGCCGACGGCACCGAGCTGGCCGCCTACACCTACGGCTACGTGCACAACGCCTCCGCCTACATCCTGCGCAGCAAGTGGGCCGACGACGTCGACCCGGCGAAGCCGCTGCCCGAGTACCCCAGGCCGCAGCTCGTCAGGGACCGCTGGCAGAGCCTCAACGGCACCTGGCAGTTCGGCCCGGCCAAGGAGGGCGAGGCCGCGCCCGTCGGCCGTGACCTGCCCGAGCGCATCGTCGTGCCGTACCCCGTCGAGTCCCAGCTGTCCGGGATCGGCCGGCACGAGGAGCGCATGTGGTACCGCAGGACGTTCGAGGTGCCGCGCGGCTGGCGCGGCGAGCGCGTCCTGCTGCACCTCGACGCGGTGGACTGGCAGGCCGCCGTCTACGTCAACGGCAAGCAGGTCACCACTCACAAGGGCGGCTACGACCGGATCAGCGTGGACGTGACCGGCGCGCTCAAGCGCCACGGCCGCCAGGAACTGGTCGTGGGCGTGTACGACCCGTCCGATGCCGGCAGCCAGGCCCTCGGCAAGCAGCGGCTCAACCCGGGCGGCATCTGGTACACCACCGTGTCCGGCATCTGGCAGTCCGTCTGGCTCGAGCCGGTCGCCGAGGACCACGTCGAGCGCGTCGACGCCGTGCCTGACGTGCCGGGCCAGGCGGTCGAGGTGACGGTGCACGGCTCGCCGGGCACCGTGGTCGTGACGGCCAGGGACGGCAGGCGCGTGGTCGGCAGGGCCACCGGCAAGAGCGGCGAGGAGCTCAGGATCCCGGTGCGCAAGCCCAGGCTCTGGTCTCCCGACGACCCCCACCTGTACGACCTGGAGGTCAGGCTCAAGCGCGACAAGGTCGAGTCGTACTTCGGGATGCGCTCCATCGAGGTGTCCGGCAACCGGATGGTCCTCAACGGCAAGCCGGTCTTCCAGATCGGCCCGCTCGACCAGGGCTTCTGGCCCGACGGCATCTACACCGCCCCGACCGACGAGGCCCTGCGCTACGACCTGGAGCAGACCAAGGCGCTCGGCTTCAACGCGGTGCGCAAGCACGTCAAGGTCGAGCCCGACCGCTGGTACCACCACGCCGACAAGCTGGGCCTGCTGGTCTGGCAGGACATGCCGTCGACCGTACGCGCCGACGACCGGCCCCAGTTCGAGGCCGAGTTGCGCGAGCTGGTCGACCAGCACCGCAGCAGCCCGTCGATCGTGATGTGGGTGCCGTTCAACGAGGGCTGGGGGCAGTACGACCAGGCGCGCATCGCCGACCTGGTCAAGGGCTGGGACCCCTCGCGCCTGGTGAACAACATGAGCGGGGTCAACTGCTGCGGCGCCGTGGACGGCGGCAACGGCGACGTCAAGGACTTCCACATCTACCCCGGCCCCGGCAACCCCGGCAACCCCGAGGGGACCAGGGCCAACGTGATCGGCGAGTACGGCGGGCTGGCCCTGCCGATGGTCGGCCACACCTGGTCCGGCGGCGGCTGGGGCTACGCGGTCGAACCCGACCCGGAGTCCCTCACCGACCGCTACGTCGGCATGATCGAGGAGCTGGAGCGGCTGCACGCCTGCGAGCAGCTCAGCGCCGCGATCTACACCCAGACGACCGACGTCGAGACCGAGATCAACGGCCTGATGACGTACGACCGGGCGGTCACCAAGCCCGACGTGAAGCGCGTCCACGACGCGCACAAGGCGCTGACGGGCGCGATCAACCCGCCCTGCGCCTGAGCTCCGCCGCGCCCCGGCCTCGTGGCCCGGGCGCGGCTCCTGATAGGAAAGGAACGCCATGACCCCCCATCTCCGGGCAGCCGCGCTGACGCTGGCCGTGCTCCTCACCGCGTCGGCCTGCGCCAAGTCGGAGGAGCCGCAGAGCGCGCCCGCCGCCACCGGCACCGCCGGGCAGCAGGTCGTCCAGACCCCCACCGGCTCGGCCGGGCCCACGTGCACGCTCGAACAGTTCGGCGGCACGAAGTTCGACCTCGAGACGGCCACGGTCGGCTTCTCCCAGTCGGAGAAGGAGGCCAACCCGTTCCGGATCGCCGAGACCAAGTCGATCAGGGACGAGGCGGCCAAGCTCGGCGTCAAGGACCTCAAGGTCACCAACGCCCAGTCGCAGTTCTCCAAGCAGATCACCGACGTGCAGCAGCTCATCGCCCAGGGCGTGCAGCTCCTGGTCATCGCCCCGCTCAACTCCGACGGCTGGGAGCCCGTGCTCCAGCAGGCCGCCGCCAAGAAGATCCCGATCATCACGGTCGACCGGCAGATCAACGCCAAGCCGTGCAGCGACTATCTGACGTTCATCGGCTCGGACTTCTACGAGCAGGGCAAACGCGCCGCCGACCGCATGATCGACGCTCTCGGCGGCAAGGGCAAGGTCGCCATCCTCCTCGGCGCCCCCGGCAACAACGTCACCACCGAGCGGACGAACGGCTTCAAGGACCGCGTCAAGGAGAAGGCGCCGGACATCACGATCTCGTTCGAGCAGACCGGCGAGTTCGCCCGCGAGAAGGGCCAGCAGGTCACCGAGCAGCTCATCCAGTCCAACCCCGACATCAACGGCATCTACGCCGAGAACGACGAGATGGCCCTGGGCGCCGTGACCGCGCTGAAGGGCGCGGGCAAGGAGGCCGGCGACATCAAGATCGTGTCGGTGGACGGCACCCGCAGCGCCGTCCAGGCCATCGCCGACGGCTGGCTGCACGCGGTCATCGAGTCGAACCCCCGCTTCGGCCCGCTGGCCTTCGAGACCGCGCAGAAGTTCCTGGACGGAGAGGCCATCCCCGACAAGGTGATCATCTCCGACCGGGACTACGACACGACCAACGCCAAGGACTCCCTCGGTGAGGCGTACTGACTTGGAACCGGTTCTCGAGGCCAGGGGGGTCAGCAAACGCTTCCCCGGCGTGCTCGCCCTCGACGGCGTGTCCCTCGCCCTCCGCCCTGGTGAGGTGCACGCCCTCGTGGGGGAGAACGGCGCCGGCAAGTCCACGCTGATCAAAGTCTTCACCGGCGTCTACCAGCCGGACGGCGGCGAGCTGCGCCACCAGGGCGAACCCGCAGCCTTCGGCACCCCCATGGACGCGCGGCGCGCCGGCATCTCCACCATCTACCAGGAGGTCAACCTCGTCCCGATGATGAGCGTGGCCCGCAACCTGCTGCTCGGCCGCGAGCCGCGCCGCTTCGGCGTGATCGACTCCGCCGCCATGAACGGCGAGGCGGAACGGGTCCTCGCCGGCTACGGCGTCGAAACCGACGTCAGGCGGCCCCTGCGGTCGCTCGGCGTCGGCGCCCAGCAGATGGTCGCGCTGGCCAGGGCGGTGTCCATCGACGCGCGGGTGGTCATCATGGACGAGCCCACCTCGTCGCTGGAGCCGCGCGAGGTCGAGACGCTGTTCGGGGTGATCAGGCGGCTGCGCGACGAGGGCATCGCCGTCATGTACGTCAGCCACCGCCTCGACGAGCTCTACCAGGTGTGCGACCAGGTGACCGTGCTGCGCGACGGCCGGGTCGCCCACACGGGGGCGCTGGCCGGCGTCGAACGCCTGCGGCTCATCTCGCTGATGCTCGGCCGCGACCTGCACGAGGTCCGCTCGCACGGCATGACCCGCTTCTCCCGCGGCCGCGCGGGTGCGGGCTCCGACGGGCCCTCTGACGGCGGCGGGAGCCGGCGCTCCCCGGTCGTCGAGGCGCGCGGCCTGACCCGGCGGCACGTCCTCGACGGCGTGGACGTGTCCGTCCGGCCCGGCGAGGTCGTCGGGCTCGGCGGGCTGCTCGGCGCCGGCCGTACCGAGACCGCCAAGGCCATCGTCGGGGCGCTCCCGCTGGACGGCGGGCAGGTGCTCGTGGCCGGGGCGCCCGTGCGCGCCGGCTCCACCACGGCGGCCATCCGCGCGGGCGTCAGCCTGCTGCCCGAGGACCGCAAGGCCGAGGGCATCATCCCGACCCTGTCCGTCCGCGAGAACATCGCGCTCGCCGCGCTGCCCTCGCTCGGCCGGGGCGGCGTGGTGTCGGACGCCAAGATCGACCGCGTGGTCGAGATCTTCATGCGGAGGCTGAGGATCAAGGCCGCCTCGCCGCACCAGCTCGTCTCAGAGCTGTCCGGCGGCAACCAGCAGAAGGTGCTGCTCGCCCGCTGGCTCGCCGTACGGCCCAAGGTGCTGCTGCTCGACGAGCCCACCCGCGGCATCGACGTCGGCGCCAAGGCCGAGGTGCAGGCGCTGATCGACGAGCTGGCCGGGGAAGGGCTGGGCGTGCTGCTGATCTCCTCCGACCTGGAGGAGCTGGTCGAGGGCGCCGACCGGATCCTCGTGCTGCGCGACGGCGCGGTCGCCGGGGAGCTGTCGGGCGACGACGTCACCGAGGAGAGGATCATGGCGACGATCGCGGAGCAGTCCGATGGCTGAGCTCACCACCCACGGCGGCGGCCGCGCCGCCGTGCTGAAACCGCGCGTGTTCGCCTGGGTGCAGGACTACGGCGTGTACGCGGCCGTGCTGGCGCTGCTGCTGTTCAACGTGCTGTTCACCCCGCACTTCCTGGACGTGTCGAACTTCCGCACCCAGCTCGTCCAGGTCACCCCCATCGTGATCGTCTCCCTGGGCATGGCCCTGGTGATCGGCACCCAGGGCATCGACCTGTCGGTCGGCTCGGCGATGTCGCTGGCCGCCGCGCTCGTCGTCCTCTACCTCGGGTACGGCTGGTTGCCCGCGCTGATCGTCGCCGTGCTCGGCGGCGCCGCGGTGGGGGCCGTGGGAGGGGCTCTGGTCGCCTACGTCAACGTGCAGCCGATCGTGGCCACGCTGGCCCTGCTGGTCGGCGTACGGGGACTGGCCAACGTGCTCGTGCCGCAGCTGGTCGAGTTCCGCAACCCCGACCTGATCGCGCTCGGCAGCAGCTCGGTCGCCGGGATCCCCGTCATCGTGCTGATCGCGGCGGCCCTCACGCTCGTCGTGATGTTCGTGGTGCGGCGGACCACGTTCGGCCGGCAGGTGGTGGCGATCGGCGGCAACCGGTCGGCCAGCGAGCTGTCCGGCCTGCCCGTCAAGCGTGTCCTGCTGACCGTCTACGTGATCTCCGGGCTGCTCGCGGCGCTGGCCGGGGTGCTCGCCACCGCACGGCTGCAGGCCAGCGACCCGACGTCGCTCGGGCTGTTCATCGAGCTGTCGGCGATCACCGCGGTCGTCGTCGGCGGCACCCCGCTGACCGGCGGCCGGATCAGGGTGCTGAGCACGGTCATGGGCGCGCTGCTGATGCAGCTGCTGGCGGCCACGCTGATCAAACACAACCTGCCGCAGTCGTGGACCCAGATGGTCCAGGCGGTCATCATCCTGGCCGCCGTCTACGCCACCAGGGAGCGTGCAAGCAGATGAACCGCGGACAGGTGAGCCGGGTGCTCCAGCAGCACGGCGCGGTCATGGTGCTGGGCGTGGTCGTGATCGTGGGCAGCCTGGCGTTCGACTCCTTCGCCACGCGGGGGAACGCGGTCAGCGTGGTGGTGTCGTCGTCGTTCCTGGCGATCATCGCGATCGGCATGACGTTCGTCATCATCAGCGGCGGCATCGACCTGTCGGTCGGGTCGCTGTTCGTCCTGGGAGGCGTGCTGGCGGCGTACGGCTCGCAATACGGGCTCGTCGTGGCGCTGCTGCTGCCGCTGGCGGTGTGCGGGCTGGTAGGCCTGCTGCAGGGCCTGGTGATCGCGCGTACGGGCATGGCGCCGTTCATCGTCACCCTGGCCGGGCTGCTGGGGGTGCGCGGTCTCATGCTGGCGATCTCCGACGAGGGCGCCACGACGTATCTGGTGAAGGACCCGGCCTTCGCGGAGCTGGGGCGGGGGCAGGTGCTCGGCCTGTCGTACCCCGTCTACATCACGATCGCCCTGTCGCTGGCCGCGATGGTGCTGCTGCAGCGTACGGGCTTCGGCCAGAACGTCTACGCCATCGGCGGCAACGAGCAGGCGGCGGCGCTCATGGGCGTGCCGGTGGCGCGGACCAAGGTCTACGTGTACCTGATGTCGGGGCTGCTCGCGGGGCTGGCCGGCGCGCTCAACGCGGCCCGCCTGTCGTCCGGGGTCACGATCCTCGGCATCGGGCTGGAACTCGACGTGATCGCCGCCGTGGTGATCGGCGGGACCCTGCTGACCGGGGGAGCGGGCGGGATCACGGGGACGGTGGCGGGGGTGCTGCTGCTCGGCGTGATCCAGAGCCTGATCAACCAGGTGGGCGACCTGACGTCGGCGTTCCAGCAGGTGGTGAGCGGGTTGTTCCTGGCGCTGGTGGTGGTGGCGCAGCGGCTCCTGAGCAAGGCGCAGCGGCTGACCTGACCGTACGGGTCTCCCGCGTGGCCGTACAGCGGGGGTGCGGCGGCACCCCGGCTGTACGGCCCGCGCCGGGTGGTCAGGCCAGGGTCTCCCACCAGCCGTCCACCATCGGGGCGGCCGTGGTGTCCACCGCCTCGCCCGGCCGGGGCACGGCGATCGTGACGTCGCGGGCCTTGGCCTCGCGCCACAGCCGCTCCACCGGCTCCGCCCACGGGTGCAGGGCCAGCGTGAACGTCGCCCAGTGCACCGGGAGCAGCAGCCTGCCGCCCAGGTCGAGATGGGCGTTGACGGCCTCTTCCGGAGTCATGTGGATGTCCGGCCAGGCCGGGCTGTAGGCGCCGATCGGCACGAGCGTCAGGTCGAAGGGCCCGTGCGCCGAGCCGATGCCCCGGTAACCCTCGAAATAGCCGGAGTCGCCGGCGTAGAACACCCGCCTGCTCGCCCCCGCGACCACCCAGGAGCCCCAGAGCGTGTCGTTGCGGGTGAACGTGCGGCCGGAGAAGTGCCGGGCCGCCGTGGCGACGAAGCGCAGCCCCGCGACCTCGGCCTCCTCGTTCCAGTCGAGCTCGATGATGCGGAACGCGGGCACGCCCCACCGCTCCAGGTGCGCGCCGATGCCGAGCGGCACCAGGAACGGCGCCCGCTGCGTCCGCGTCAGCGCGCGCACGGTCGCCAGGTCGAGGTGGTCGTAGTGGTCGTGGGAGATGGCGATCGCGTCGACCTGCGGCAGCTCGCCGAGCTCCACGGGCACCGGATGGTGGCGCTTCGGGCCGATGAGGTGCGAGGGCGAGGCCCGTCTGCTCCACACCGGGTCGAACAGCACCCGCCTGCCCTCGATCTCGACCAGCGTGGAGGCGTGGCCGTACCAGACGGCCCGCACGCCGTCGGCGGGCGGCGGGCCTGACGGTGGGACGCGCATCGGGACGATGCCGCCGGGGCGGCGCTGCTCCCTGTCCCTGGCCAGGTCGCCGAGCATGCTCGCGGGCGGCCTGGCCAGGGCCGTCTCCGGCGTCGGATTGACGAACGCGCCGTCCTTGAACTGCGGCGAACGTCGTATCCGCCCCTCCCGGTCGGGCCCCGACGTCAGTGGCCGTACGCCCAGCTCGGCGGGCAGGTCGCGCAGTGCCCAGCCGGCTGCGGCGAGGGCCGCACCACCCGCGAGGACGCGCCGTGCCGTCCGCATTCGTGCCATCGCTCACTCCCCTGGAAATTCAGTCCGTCCCGCTCAACCCGGCGGGATTCCCCGGTGTTCCCCAACCTACGATATATCGCGATAGTTCATACCGTGGTCCACACCCTGCGCGGCCCGCCCCACCTGATCCCCGCCGCGGCCGCGGGGCTCGGCGGTCAGCCGATCGGGGAGAAGCCCCGCTTCGACCAGATGGCTCGCGAGGCCGCCTCCGGGTCGTTCAGGTCGGCGGGTTCGACGTCGAAGACGTGGGTGGTGGCGGTCGCCGCGTCGTACCGGGGCCAGCCCGGGTCTCCGGTGGCGGCGAACGCCGTCCAGGCCGTGCGGACCTGGTCCGACAGTTTCGGCAGGTCGGGAGACTCGCCGGCGAGCATCTGCGCCAGCTCGTCGTCGAGCGCCCCGAAGGTGAGCGGCACGTCCAGGCCGTGGCAGGCCCGGAAAACCGGAGTGGGCGCCCAGGTCAGCTCGTAGGCGAAGGTCGTGCCGGTGTGCGCGTCGGCGAGCAGCGCGCTCGGCATCCTGAACATCCAGTCCGACAGCAGCCTCACGTACAGGTCCTCGTCGGGCGCTCCCGGGAACGCCTCGCGGTAGGCACGCTCGGCCCCGGCGGGCGCGAGGACGCGCATGGCCCGCCCGACGTCGTCGAACCGCCCGCCGCCCATGACGTGGAACATCCGGTACTCGTCCCGGTTGAAGCCCGCGATCAGCTCGACGTCACGGCTCGCTCCCGCGGCCAGGGCGTTCCACGGCGTGTCGGGCAGCACCTCGCCGTCCACCACGGGCGCGAACGCGATCGGGGCGAACGCGATGGGTCCCCATTCGCGGGGATTGCCGGGGATGTCCTCGGTGGCGACCGCCTCCGCCGCCGCCACGAGCACCTCCGCGGGGCTGTCGTACGGGGACCTGCCACCGGTCCTGGCGACGATCGACTCCGTGACCCGCGCCGCGTGCGCCGGCGTGAAGAACATCCCCGGCACGCTCTGCGCGATGGCCCGCCGGAACAGGCCGCCGGCCAGGGGCATCGCCATCAGGCAGACGACGGCTCCCGCCCCCGCCGACTCGCCGAACACCGTGACGTTGCCCGGGTCGCCGCCGAACGCCGCGATGTTCTCCCGCACCCAGCGCAGGGCGGCCACCGAGTCCAGCAGGCCCCGGTTGTCAGGGGCGCCGGGAACGTGGCCGTACCCCTCCATGCCGACCCGGTGGTTGAACGTGACCACCACGACGCCGTGGCCCGCCAGCGTCGCGCCGTCGTAGACGGGCAGGTCGGCGCAGCCGGAGCGGTACGCGCCGCCGTAGATCCACACCATGACCGGCAGGCCGGAACCGCCGGGGTCGGGCGTCCAGACGTTCACGGTGAGGCAGTCGAGCCCCTCGTCCGGGCTCCACGCGGGCAGGCCGGGCATCATCGGCGGCTGCGGCGGCCGCGGGCCGAACCGCACGGCCTCCAGCACGCCGTCCCACGGATCGGGCGGCACGGGCGCGGCGAACCGCAGTGGCCCGAACGGGGTCTTCGCGAACGGTATGCCCTTGAAGACCGAGATGCCGTCCTGCTCAGAACCGCGTACCCGGCCGGCGCCGATAGTGATCATTCGATTCCTTCCTTCAGCGTCTCCGATCTTCAGTCTGGTGTTTTTCGCGAGATTTGCGACCCGGAAACGGCCACGGATTGGGGCGGCAGCGGCCCAGCGACTTGGATTGTTGCGCCATCACCGGGGCCAGGCGGCCGGGGCCCGGGCAGCGGCGGTGGCCGTGCCCGAGGCTGTGCCCGACCTCATGGCTGATCAGGTAGCGCCGGTAGGCGGTCAGATCGCCGTCGTAATGCGGGACGCCCGTGGCCCAGCGCAGGGCGTTGATGACCGAGCGGGTGCCGTTCCAGCAGGAGAGGCTGCCCCCGGTGCGCAGCGGCCGGCACTGGCGGCTGGTGAGGCGAGGGCTGGACAGGGCGACGCGCACCCTCACCGGCGGATGATCGACCCTGCGGAAACGCCCCCAGCCCCGCTCGTCGTTGAGCGTGCGGTGCACCTCCGAGGCGAACGTACGGGGATCGAACGGCAGGCCGCGCTCCACCTCGACCAGATACCGCACCACCGCGCCGCGTCCCGGCCTCGCGGGCGCGGCGCCGCGCACGACGGCGTACGTCCCCGACGCCGCGTACGGCACCCGCACGGGCGCGCGCGGTCGCCGTTCGCGAGGTGGCGGTGGCTCGCTGGAGGTGCCGCCGGGGGTCGCTGCCGATGGGGAGACCGGTGGGGCGGCCGGCTCGGTGCCGCATCCGGCGGCCAGGAGGAGCAGGAGCATCATCAGCAGTGCGAGCAGCGGCAACGTGGCCTCCCCACGAGATCACGGTGGGGAGAAATCCGATCATACGAGGCTGCTTGTCACGCTTGTCGGGCGGGGTGAGGGTTGCGGCGGTGAAGGGGGTGCCTAGTGGGGTTGTACGGCGCTCCGGCGCGACGCGGGAGGTGGCGCGGGCGGGCGTTCAGGCGATGGCAGGCGCGTAGGGGGTGAGGTCGATGGGTGGTTCCTCGCCGAGGGCCAGAGCGGCGGCGATCCGGCCGGTGAACGGGCCCGCCGTCAGGCCGTACGAGCTCAGGCCCGTCGCCACCACCACACGGCTGGTGAGGCGGCCGATGAGCGCGCCGCCGGGGGCGTACACCGGGCGCAGCCCGACCCTGGTCTCCGCGACCGTCGCGCCCAGCAGGCCGGGCGCCACCTGCAGCCCCGAGTCGATCACCTCGCCGAGCCCGCCCATCGTGACCCGCGGAGAGAACCCCACGTCCTCGATGGTCGCGCCGATGACGACGCGGGAGCCGGGGAAGCCCAGCAGGTAGGGGCCGATCCTGGGCAGGACGATCGGCCACCAGGCCGTGTCGATGCCCTCCAGGGTGACGTGCAGGATCTGACCGCGCCTCGGGAAGACCGGCAGTTTCACACCCAGCGGCCGGCACACCTCACCCGTCCACGCCCCGGCGGCCACGATGACGACGTCCGCGTCGAGCGGGACACCCTCACCGGGGAAGCTGTGGGCTCCCGTGCCGGTGAGCGGCACGTCCGTCGTCTCGAGCGGCGTCGCCTGCCGCCAGGACGTGCTGCCCGCGCCGGCCACCCGCTCGCCACCGCGGAACGGCACCTCCGCACCCTCCGGCGCGCCCGCCACCTCTGCCCCCGCCGTTCCACCTGTGCGCTCAGCCTCCGGCCCGCCGGTGGCCTGCGCGCCGGCCGGCTCGGTGACTTCCGGACCTTCACTTGTGCGCTCCGCCGCCGGCCCGCCCGTGGCCTCGGCCCCCGCCGTTCCACCTGTGCGCTTCACTCCGGCCGGCCCGCCCGTGACCCCCGCCCCGGCCTGGCCACCCGGGAGCTTTCCATCCGTAGAACCGGCCGTGGTGTCGTCACCGGCAAGCCCGGCACGTCCGGCCGTGGCGTCGCCGTTCGCCGGTCCGGACAGGGGGCTGGTGCGGCCGGTCGTGCCGGGCAGGGCGGAGCCCACGGGGCGCAGGAGAACCTCGCCGCCCGGCGTGAGCGTCGCGATGCCCGCACGGACCTGCGCGCCCCGGGCGATGGCGGCGCGCAGGAGCGCCTCGCGGACCGCGCGTCCGTTCACCCGGGCCGCGCCGGGCACGAGGATCGCGCTCAGGTCGTCGGACAGCGGAGGGAAGAGCTCAGACGGGGTGGGCACGTCGGTGATCTCCCCCATCTCCGGCGCTTCGGGGTAGCGGCGGTGCAACAGGGCGCGTACCTGCTCCAGTTCGGCCGGCTCCTCGGTCACCAGCAAGGCGCCCACCTTGGCGTAGCCGATGTCCTCGCCCAACTCCTCGACCAGCCTCGGATAGTCGCGGGCGCCCTCGCGGGTCAGCTGATACCACGCGTCGTCCTCCGCGTGGTCCACCCACGGGCACACGATCCCCGCGCCCGCCTCCGTCGCCTGGCCCCGGTAGCCCGACTCCACCACCGTCACCGTCGCGCCGCGGCCGGTCAGGTAGTAGGCCGCGGCGGCCCCGATGATGCCGCTTCCGATCACCACAACGCGCATGGTCCAATCGTCGCAGCCTCTCCGAACCGGCATGATGCCCGGGTCGTCCCCTTACCATCCGAATACCGGCCCACGCCCCTTTCGTGCCGGGACGGCCCCCGGGCGCGGCTCGCCGCCGCACCCGGAGACCGCTCCGGTTCCGTACGGGTCAGGCGACCGTGTTGCAGCTGGGCACCCAGCCGACGACGCCCGTGGCGACGTTCCTGCCGTGCTCCCAGTCGCGGGTCGTCACGCCGTTGTCGCACGGCGTGCAGGTCCGGCGCGTTGGAGCAGCGCTCGCCGGTCCAGGTCTCGCTCAGGGACCGGTAGAGGTCCGACATCGCCGGCAGAAACTCGCGCGGGAGGGGCTCCGGGTCCTCGTGCTCACGGGCGTCGATCCGCTCACGGAGGTCGGCGCGGTGGGGAAGATCGCGGTTTCGGACCAGATGTCCTTCACCGCCGACCTCTACACTCCGCCCGCGCGGCGCGCTACGAGCCCGCCCGGTGGGGAGCGCATATCGCGGTGGATTCCAGCCGTCACGCGGTCCCGCTGGAGCGTATCTTGGGGCAGGCACGTGCGGTCGTACCGCACGTGGTCGCCGAGACGCTCCAGCCGGTCGGCCGTTAGCTAGCCGCTAGCCGGCGTCCCAGCCGTGGGTCTTCATGAGCCTGGCCGCCACCCGGGCGAAGCGCTCTCCGTCGAGCACCGCGCCCTCGCGCCGGATGTCGTCCTCGTCCAGCACGAAGACCCGGTCGAGCCGTACGTAGGAGACCCGGTCGTCGCGGCCCCACGAGCCCAGCTCCAGCCAGTCGGAGCCGTCGTCGCCCTTGCTGGACAACATCATGCCGAGGAGCCTGCGCCCGGTGCGGCCCACGACCAGCAGGGGGCGGTCCTTGCCCCTCGACGGATCCTCCTCGTAGGGCACCCAGGCCCAGACGATCTCCCCGGGGTCGGCCATGCCGTCGAGGTCGGGGGAGTAGGCCAGAGTGGCGGGCCCGTGGAGGGTATGGATCTCGCGTACCGCACCCCGGGCGGGCCGGGGGTCCTCACCTAGATCGCGCATTGTGGGAGCTTACGGGGCCAAGTCGGCGAAAATCCATCCCGGGCGGTCAGAGACCCGCGAAGAACGCCCGGATGTCGTCCGCCGGCGCCTCGGGCGCCTGCAGCGCGGCGTCGTGCCCGCCGTCCGGGGAGGCCGACGCCGGGCCGCTCACGCGTATCACCGCCGCCTGCCGCGATCACGAGCAACTCCGTTTCGACGACACCGGCCGCTGTGTCGCCGTCGGCGTTCTCTCGCGCGGAGAGGGGACGATCTCGTCCCCGCCCCGCACGCCGCAAGCCCTCCGGTCATCCGGCCCGGCGGCGACCTCGTCAGGCCGGGCGCTCCGCGCGGTCGCCGGACCAGTCGGTGTGAAAGGCGCCCTCCTTGTCGACCCGGTGATAGGTGTGCGCCCCGAAGTAGTCGCGCAGCCCCTGCACCAGCGCCGCGGGCAGGCGGTCGCGCCGCAGCCCGTCGTAGTAGGCCAGCGCCGAGGAGAAGCCCGGCGTCGGCACGCCGATCTGCACCGCCGTGGTGATCACGCGTCGCCACGACTCCTGGGCGGCGTCCAGGACGGCCGCGAACGTCGGGTCGGCGAGCAGCGTCGGCAACTCCCTGTCGGCGTCGTACGCCGCCCGGATCCGGTCGAGGAACTTGGCCCGGATGATGCACCCGCCGCGCCAGATGGTGGCCATGGCGCCCAAATCGAGGTCCCAGCCGTACTCCTTCGAGGCCGCCGCCATCTGGTCGAAGCCCTGCGCGTACGCCACGATCTTGGAGGCGTAGAGGGCCTGGCGCACGTCCTCGATCAGCTCGCGCCCGCCGACGCCCGACAGCTTCGGCCCTTCCAGGGACGCGGCGGCGGCGCGCTGCTCCGGGTGGCCGGACAACGCGCGGGCGAAGGTCGCCTCGGCGATGCCGGTCACCGGGACGCCCAGGTCGAGCGCGCTCTGCACGGTCCAGCGGCCGGTGCCCTTCTGCTCGGCCTGGTCGACCACGATGTCCACGAACGGCTTGCCCGTCTCGGCGTCCACCTGGTCGAGCACCTCCGCGGTGATCTCGATCAGATAGGAGTCGAGGTCGCCCCGGTTCCACTCCCTGAACACCTCGGCCAGCTCGGCCGGCGTCGCGCCCAGCGCCTGGCGCAGCAGGTCGTAGGACTCCGCGATGAGCTGCATGTCGGAGTATTCGATGCCGTTGTGCACCATCTTCACGAAGTGACCGGCGCCGTCGTGGCCCACGTGCACGCAGCAGGGCACCCCGTCAACCTGGGCCGCGATGTCCTGCAGGATCGGGCCGAGCGCCTCCCACGACTCCTTCGACCCGCCCGGCATGATGCTCGGGCCGAGCAGCGCGCCCTCCTCGCCGCCGGAGATGCCGGTGCCGACGAAGTGGATGCCCCGCTCGCGCAACGCCGCCTCGCGCCGCCGGGTGTCCTGGAAGTGCGCGTTGCCGCCGTCGACGATCATGTCGCCCGGCTCCATCAGGTCGGCGAGCTGGTCGATCACCGCGTCGGTGCCCGCCCCCGCCTTCACCATGATGATCGCCCGGCGCGGGCGCTTCAGCGAGGCCACGAACGCGGCCAGCTCCTCGGACGGCACGAACGTGCCCTCGCCGCCGAACTCCTTGATCAGCTGCTGGGTACGGCTGTACGAGCGGTTGTGCACCGCCACCGCGTATCCGTGCCTGGCGAGGTTGCGGGCCAGGTTGCGTCCCATGGTGGCCAGGCCGGTGACGCCGATTTCTGCCAAATCCATAGTGAATCTCCTCTGTGGGGGGTACGCATGATCCAGCCCGGGCGTTCGGAGGGATATTCCCACCGCGCCCCGCCTGCCGTACATCCGGCTTCTCGAGCCGTCCGGCAGGCCGACGAGAACGTCCTCCCTGCCATACCCACCGGCGCCTGCCCGATGCCGGACGGCCACCATGAGGTGGTGCCCGCCCGCCGGTGGAAACGCCGGGTCGTCCGGCGGGGGAATAGGGTATGCGAAAACGGGCATTGCCGGTCTGATCGCCGCCCTCAGCCGGGGGAGGCGGGCAAGCCGCTCCCGGCGGGGAGCGGAGGAGCCACGACACCATGGGGAACGATGCGGATCATCATCGCGGGCGGCCACGGGAAGATAGCACTGCGCCTGGCGCGCCGCCTCGGATCCGGCGCCGTGGGCCTGGTGCGCGACCCGGCCCACGTCGCCGACGTCGAGGCCACGGGCGCCGAGGCCGTGGTGTGCGACCTGGAGCGGGCGTCGGTCGATGAGGTCGCGCGGATCGCCGAGGGTGCGCGCGCCGTGGTCTTCGCCGCGGGCGCGGGGCCGGGCAGCGGCGCGGCCCGCAAGGAGACCGTCGACAAGGGCGCGTCCGTGCTGCTCGCCGACGCGGCGGAGGCGGCCGGCGTGCGGCGGTTCATCCAGATCTCGAGCATGGGCGCGGGCAAGCCGCCCGCGCCCGGCAGGGACGAGGTCTGGGCCGCCTACATCAAGGCGAAGACCGAGGCCGAGGACGACCTGCGCGCCCGCGACCTCGACTGGACGATCCTGCGCCCGGGCCGGCTGACCGACGACCCGGGCTCCGGCCTGGTCAGGCTGGCGCCGGAGGTCTCGCCGGGCTCCGTGCCCCGCGACGACGTGGCCGCCGTCATCGTGGCCCTGCTCGACACCCCGGGGACCGTGCACCGGACGCTGGAGCTCGTTTCCGGCGACATGCCCGTCGCCGACGCCGTCGCGGGAAGGTGACGAGCGGCGATCGGCCGCCAAGGAGCGGCAGGCTTTGCCGAAAGCTGGCTATGAAGTGCGATATACACGGCTACATGTCCCCTGAGTCTAAGGGGGATTCATGTCTGACATGCCGTTCAGGTCGTTCTTCGGCGGGGACCCGTTCAGGGGGTTCGAGGAGCTCACGGGCCGCGTCTTCGGCGGTATGGAGGCCTGGCCGCCGACCCGGCCCAGCGTCCAGCGGGTGGACGTCGGCAGGCTGCTCAGCGCGTCGGCCAGGGAGGTCCTGAGGCGTGCCCTGGAGGAGGCCGGGCAGCGTGGCGCCGCCGACCTGGACGTGCTCGACCTGCTCGACGCGCTGCTCGACGATGACGCCACGGGGGGCATGTTGCGCTCGGCGGGCGTGGACGTCGGACGGCTGCGCGACCGCATCGACGCGCTCGCCGGTCCCGGCCCTGCCCACCTTCCGCCCGGCGAGCCGCCCACGACGCTCTCACCGGCGGTCAAACGCGCCATCCTGGACGCCCAGCGGATCTCACGCGCCCTGCAGTCGTCGTACATCGGCCCGGAACACCTCCTGCTCGGTCTGGCCGCCAACCCCGACTCCAGCGCCGCCCGCCTCCTGCAGGAACAGGGCGCATCCGCCAACGAGCTGCAGCAGGCCATCATGTCCGGTGACGCGCGGACGGGAGAGCGACGCCGGGGAGGCGGCGACACCCCTACGCTCGACGAGTACGGCAGGGACCTCACGGAAGAGGCCAGGCAGGGCGGGATCGACCCGGTCGTCGGCCGCGAGGACGAGATCGAGCAGTGCATCGAGGTGTTGTCGCGCCGCACCAAGAACAACCCGTGCCTCATCGGCGAGCCGGGCGTCGGCAAGACCGCCATCGTCGAGGGCATCGCCCAGCGCATCGTCAACGGGACCGTCCCCGACATGCTCAAGGACCGCCGCGTCATCGGCCTCGACCTGACGGGGATGGTGGCGGGCACGAAATACCGCGGCGAGTTCGAGGAGCGCATCAAGAAGGTCATCGACGAGGTGCGCGCGCACGCCGACGAGACCATCGTCTTCATCGACGAGGTGCACAACCTGGTCGGCGCCGGCTCCGCCGAGGGCGGCATGGACGCCGCGAACATCCTCAAACCGGCTCTCGCCCGCGGCGAGCTGCACGTCATCGCCGCCACCACCATCGACGAGTACCGCAAGAACATCGAGAAGGACGCCGCGCTCGAACGCCGTTTCCAGCCGATCCTGGTCTCGGAGCCGACCGTGGAGCAGACGGTCGAGATCCTGGCCGGGCTGCGCGACACGTACGAGGCCCACCACCAGGTGCGCATCACCGACGAGGCCCTCGACGCGGCGGCGAACCTGTCGGCCCGCTACATCTCCGACCGCTTCCTGCCCGACAAGGCCATCGACCTCATGGACCAGGGTTCGGCCCGGGTGCGGCTGCGCTCGCGCACGCCCGGCGCCGGCGTGCGCGAGCTGGAGGAGCGCCTCGACTCGCTGCGCCGCGACAAGGAGCAGGCCATCTCCTCCGACGACTTCGACCGCGCTAAGGAACTGACGACCCAGATCGGCAAGATCAGGCCGGAGCTGGAGCGCGCCAGGCGCGGCGAGGACAGCGTGCCGCAGGTCGTGGTGGAGGACATCGCCGAGGTCGTGTCCCGGCAGACCGGCATCCCGGTCACCCAGCTCACCCAGCGCGAGCGCGAGCGCCTCATGAGGCTCGAGGAGCACCTGCACCAGCGCGTGATCGGCCAGGACGAGGCCGTCGTCGCCATCGCCGAGGCGGTGCGCAGGGCGCGGGCGGGCCTGTCCGACCCGAACCGTCCCATCGGCAGCTTCCTGTTCCTGGGCCCCACCGGAGTCGGCAAGACGGAGCTCGCCAGGTCTCTGGCCGCGGCCCTGTTCGGCGGCGAGGACCACATGGTGCGTATCGACATGAGCGAGTACCAGGAGCGGCACACGGTCTCGCGCCTCATCGGCGCGCCGCCCGGGTATATCGGATATGAGGAGGCGGGCCAGCTCACCGAGGCCGTACGCCGCCGCCCGCACGGCGTCATCCTCCTCGACGAGATCGAGAAGGCCCACCCCGACGTGATGAACATCCTGCTGCAGATGCTCGACGACGGCCGGCTCACTGACGGCCACGGCCGCACCGTCGACTTCACCAACACGATCGTCATCATGACCAGCAACATCGGCGCGCAGATGATCCTCGACTCCGAGGACACCCGGGAGCTGCACGACCGGCTCATGGACCTGCTGCGCCACTCGCTCCGGCCCGAGCTGCTCAACCGCATCGACGAGACGATCATCTTCAAGCGGCTGGAACGCGAGCAGCTCCGCCAGATCGTGGACCTGCTGCTGGAGCGGACCCGGCAGCGGCTGCGCGGCCAGGACGTCACGCTGGAGGTCACCGACGCCGCCAAGGACTGGCTGGCCGAGCGCGGCTACCAGCCCGAGTTCGGCGCCCGGCCGCTGCGCCGCACTGTGCAGCGCGAGCTGGACAACCGGCTGTCCACCATGCTGCTGACCGGCGAGATCGAGGAGCACGGCAGGGTCACCGTGGACGTCGACGGCGACGGTCTCCAGCTCAGGGCGCACAGCCCGGACCGGGTCTAGCCGACGGCGGCCTCGGCGCGGCGCCGGCACTCCTCCAGGGTGAGGCCGGCCAGCGCCTCCCGCACGGCGGGCACGCACACCGGCGCCATGGACAGGCTCGTCACCCCGAGCCCGGCCAGCAGCGGCGCGAGCAGCGGATCGCCGGCCGCCTCACCGCACACCCCGACCGGCTTGCCCGCCTCCCTGCCCGCCCGCGCGCACATGCCGATGAGCTGGAGCAGGGCGGGCTGGCGCGGGTCGAGCAGATCGGCCAGCGCCGAGTGCTGGCGGTCGGCGGCGAAGGTGTACTGGGCCAGGTCGTTCGTGCCGATGCTGAGGAAGTCGACCTCCCGCAGCAGCGCCCCGGCCCGCAGCGCCGCCGCCGGCACCTCCACCATCGCGCCCACCTTCGCGATGCCCCGCTCACGGGCGCGGCGGGCGAACCCGCTCGCCTCCGCCACGGTGGTGACCATGGGCGCCATCACCCACGCCTGCGTCCCCGTCGCCCTGGCCGCCTCGGCGATCGCGTCGAGCTGGGTGTCCAGCACATCCGGCAGGACCCGGTCCACCCGCAGGCCCCGCACGCCCAGGGCGGGGTTCGGCTCCTCGGGCAGGCCCAGGAAGGGCAGGGGCTTGTCGGTGCCCGCGTCGAGCGTGCGCACGATCACGGACTCCGCCTGCCCGAACACCTCCGCGTACGCGGCCACCTGCTCCTCGAACGACGGCGCCCCCGTACGGTCGAGGAACAGGAACTCCGTCCTGAACAGCCCGACGCCCTCCGCGCCCGGCCGCAGATCCTTGGCCGAGCCGATGTTGAGCAGCAGCTTCACCGGATGACCGTCGGCGGTCCTGCCGGGGCCGCCGCTCGCCGCCAGCCTGGCCCGCTCCGCGCGGTCGCCCGCCACGATCTCGGCCGCCCGCTCCTCGGAGAGGCCGGTCGTGACCTCGCCGGTGCCGCCGTCCACGCCGATGACCGTGCCGTCGGGCAGGTCCATGACGCCCGCGCAGGCCACCACCGCGGGCAGGCCACGGCCGCGCGCCAGGATCGCGGTGTGGCTGGTGGGCCCGCCCCGCTCCGTGACGAGCGCCAGCACGTCCGGGCCCAGCCCCGCGGTGTCGGCGGGGGAGAGGTCCTCGGCCACCAGCACGTACGGGTGGCCGGGGGCGGGCAGGCCGGGCATCGGCAGGCCGAGCGCGAACGCCACCGCCCGGTGCTTGAGATCGTCCAGGTCGGCGGCCCGCTCGGCCAGGTAGCCGCCCAGCCCGGCCAGGGCGTCGCGGTGCTGGGCGAAGGCGGCGTCGAGAGCGTGCGCGGCGTCGGCGCCGTCGCGCGCCCGCCGCTCGGCCTCCTCCAGCAGCATGGGGTCCTCGGCCATCATGGCCAGCGCCTCAAGAATCTCCGCCGCCTCACCCCCGCCCGCGGCGGACCGGGTGGCCGGGCGGGCGGCCGCGGCGCGGCGGTCGAGGTCGGCGGCGACCGCCTCCAGGGCCCTGGCGACCGTGGCCGCCTCAGCGGCGGCGTCGGTGACCGGGCGGGGTTCGGGCAGCGCCGGCGGCCCCGCCATCCGGATCACCGGGCCCGCCGCCCGACCCTGGCTGACACCGAGCCCGGCGAGCCCTCCGGCGGCACCCGCCTCGGGGCCGCCGGCGGGGGGCGTGACGTTCTGCGGTCCCGTGCTGGAGCCGCCGTCGGGGGTCGTGGCGTCCTGCGGTGCCGTGCCCGGGAGCAGGGGGTCGGAGCGGGACAGGTCACGCATCGAGGGCCTCTTCCGCGTCCAGGTCGCGCGACAGCAGCGCCGCCAGGGAGTCCAGAGCCTCCTCCGCCCCGGGCCCCTCCGCTTCGAGTGTGACCTCAGAGCCGCGCACCGCGCCCAGTGACAGCACCCCCAGCATGCTCTTGGCCGGCACGGACTTCTCGCCCAGCCGCACCGTCACCGGCACCCCCAGTTTCGCCGCCGCCTGGACGAACAGCTTGGCGGGACGGGCGTGCAGGCCGCTGGCCGAGGCCACGGCCACCGTTCGTTGTGCCATGAGAAGCCTCCCAGGCTCCATGTCGGATCTTCAGTGCTGGTTCTCGCGGGGCTGGATGTCAGGGCTCGATGGTGACCTTGATGGCCGCGCCCCTGCTGACGAGATCGATCCCGTCGAGCACCTGGGGCAGCGGCAGCCGATGGGTGATGAGGTCGGACACCACCACGGCGCCGTCGGCGACCAGTCGCAGCGCCTCGGCGTTGTGCGCGGGGCTGGAGCCGTTCGCGCCGACGATGGTCAGCTCGCGGTAGTGCACCAGGTTGGAGTCGAGCGCGATGACAGGATCGTCCTTGGGCAGGCCGCCGAAGAAGCTGATCCGACCCTGCCTGGCCGCCATCCGCACGGCCTGCTCCTGCGCCGCGCCCGACGCCGCCGCCGTGATCACGACGTCCGCGCCCCTGCCGCCGGTCAGCTTGAGCACCTGCTCGGCCGGGTCGGCGTCGATGGCGGCGTCGGGGCGTACGAGCTCGGCCGCCATCGCCAGGCGTTCGGCGTTGACGTCCACGAGGAAGACCCGGGAGGCGCCGCGCGCCCGCGCCAGGCGCACGTGCAGGCAGCCGATCGGGCCCGCGCCCATCACCACCACGTCGTCGCCCGCGCCGACGCGCGCCAGCGACTGGCCGTTCAGCACGCACGCCAGCGGCTCGGCCACCGACGCCTCGGCGAAGCCGACGCCGGACGGGATGGTGTTGACGCCGTCCACGGCCAGCACCTTGGCAGGGACGATCAGGTACTCGGCGAAGCCGCCGTCGTAGTGGTAGCCCATCGACTCCTGGTTCGGGCAGACCGTACGTCGGCCGCGTACGCACTCCTGGCATGTGCCGCACGGGATGGCGGCGATCACCTGCACCCGCGCGCCGGTGCCGACGACCTCGCCGGCGATCTCGTGGCCCATGACGCGCGGCGGCCTGATGTGGTGGTGGCCGAACTTGAAGATCTTGGCGTCCGTCCCGCACGTCGAGCAGTTGCGCACCCGGATCTTCAGCTCGCCGGGCCCCGCCTCGGGCTCGGGGGCGTCCTCGATCCTGATGTCGCCGGGTGCGTGAAATCTGGCGACCTTCATATGAGCTCCTTCATGACCTGCGAGACCTCGGTGGCCTCGCGCAGCGTCCTCGCGCGGTCGGGGTCGAGCAGGATCTCGGCCAGCTGCGACAACAACTGCACGTGCCCGTCGTCCTTGGCGGCGATGCCGACGCACAGGGTGACCTGCTCGCCGTCCCAGTCGACCCCTCCGGGGAAGCGGACCACGCAGATCGCGTCGCGCTGGACGTCCTCCTTGGAGGCGTTCGTCCCGTGCGGGATGGCCACCCCCTCGCCGACGTAGGTGGAGATCGACCGCTCGCGTTCGAGCATCGCCTCGATGTACGGCTCCGCGACCGCCCCCACGTCGGCCAGCGCCCGCCCGCACCGGCGGATGGCCGCCTCGCGGTCGGGGGCGCTCTCGTGCAGCAGCACGGCCCGCGGGTCGAGCAGGTCGTCACGCATCGAGGGTGCCGCCGTTCTTGATGGTGTTCACCAGCTTGGTCACCGCCGGGTCGCCGAGGAAGATCTGGAACGGCACCAGGGGCTTCCCGGGGGCGGAGGCCTTGGCCCTGGCGGCGAGCCCCGAGTGGCACACGATGACGTCGGCGTCGTCGGGGATGGAGTTGACCGGGGTGTGCTCGACGGTGACGCCGCTGTCCTTGAGCTGCTTGCGCAGTTGCGAGGCGAGCATCACGCTGCTGCCCATCCCTGCGTCGCAGGCGACGATGAGCTTCTTGATGTCCTTGCTGTCGATGCTGGGCATGGTTCAGGCCTCCTTGGTGGTGGGCCCAGTGGTGGACCCGGTGGTGGGCCCGGTGACGGGCTCGGTGGTGGGCCCGGTGACGGGCTCGGTGGTGGGCTCGGCGCTCCCGGCGGGTTCTGCGGATTCTGCGGATGCGGTGGGGTCCGCGGAGTCGTCCTGCTCCGCCTTCTCGCCGCGGCCGAAGCCGAGCAGGACGGCGGCGACGGCGAACGACACGGCCGCGGCCACGAGGATTCCCAGGCTGGAGCTGAGCCAGCCGCCCCTCGGGGTGACCGCGAGATACGCGAAGATGCTGCCGGGCGACGGCGAGGCGACCAGCCCGGCGCCGGTGGCGATGAACGTGAACACGCCGGCCGCGCCGCCCGCGATGACGGCCAGGATGAGGCGCGGCTTCATGAGCACGTACGGGAAGTAGATCTCGTGGATGCCGCCGAAGAACTGGATGAGCATCGCGGCGGGGGTGCTGGGCCGCAGCTGGCGCGGGCCGAACAGCAGGAACGCCAGCAGCAGGCCGAGCCCGGGGCCGGGGTTCGACTCGAGCATGAACAGGATCGACTTGCCGGTCTGGGCGGCCTCGGCGATGCCGAGCGGGGTGAGCACGCCGTGGTTGATGGCGTTGTTGAGGAACAGCACCTTGGCCGGCTCGATCAGCAACGAGGCGACGGGGAGCAGGTTGTTGCTGATCAGCCAGCCCACGGCGTTGCCCGCGGCCGTGGTGGCGGCCTCCACGATCGGGCCGATGCCCAGCATGCCGATGACGGCCATCACGCCGCCCACGATGCCGGCGGAGAAGTTGTCCACCAGCATCTCGAAGCCGGCCTTGGTCCGCTGCTCCGTGAACTTGTCCACATATTTCAGGATCAAGGCGGTGAGCGGGCCGATGATCATGGCGCCGAGGAACATCGGGGACTCGGTGCCCACCACGACGCCCATGACCGCCACCGCGCCGACGACCGCGCCGCGCTGCCCGTGCACCATCCGGCCGCCGGTGTAGGCGATGAGGACCGGCAGCAGGGTTCCGATGATCGGGCCGACCATCTTCGCGAGGGTCTCGTTGGGCAGCCAGCCGGTCGGGATGAACAGCGCGGTGATCAGACCCCAGGCGATGAACGCGCCGATGTTCGGCATGATCATGCCGGCCAGATGGCCGCCGATGCGCTGGATGGTGGCCTTGATACCGGTTCCGGTGACCGGGGGTGTGTAACTTTCGGCCATGGGACTTGCTCCTTCGGGGGATGAGCAGTGATCAGCCGCTTCGCTGGGTCAGGGGAGTACGGGTGCGGGCGGGGCCGGCAGGGCGGGGGAGGCGAGGGGACGGGCCGGGTCGGGGGAGCCGACGGTGACGGCGCCGGGGTCGATGTCGGCGGGGCCGGGCATCCGGCTGCCGGGCAGGCGCACCGCCGCGGCGCCCCAGGCCAGCGCCTGGGCCAGCGCGCCGGGGCCGCGCCCGCCTCCGGCGAGGAAACCGGCCAGCATGGCGTCGCCCGCGCCGACGGAGCTGCGGGGTTCGGTGACGGGGGCTTCGCCGTACCAGATGCCGTCCGGCCCGACGAGGACGGCGCCGTCGCCGCCCAGGCTGGCCAGCACCGCCCGCGCGCCCGCGGCACGTAACGTGGCCGCCGCCTTCACGACGTCGCCCACGCAGCGGATGGGCATGCCGGTGGCGGCGGAGAGCTCCTCGGCGTTCGGCTTCACCAGGGCCGGCGCGGAGCCGAGCGCGCAGGACAGCGCCGGGCCGCTGGTGTCGACCGCCATGTGGATGCCCGCCCCGGCGAACCTGCGGCACAACGACGCGTAGACGTCGGCGGGGACCTCGGGCGGAAGGCTGCCCGAGGCGACCACCCAGTCGGCTCCCCGGTCGCCGGAGTGCGCGGCCTCCAGCACGGCGTCGGCGATCGTGTCGAGCTCGTCCTGCGCGAGGGCCGTGCCGGGCTCGTTGATCTTCGTGACGGTGCCGTCGGGTTCGGCGAGGGTGACGTTCGATCTGGTCGGGCCCGCGACGGGGACGGTGACCATGTCGAGCCCCTCCGCGGCGAGCAGCCGTACGAGCTGTCTGCCCTCGTCACCGCCGAACGGCACCACCGCGCGCGAGGCGACCGCGTTGGCCAGCAGGGCGCGCGAGACGTTCACCCCCTTGCCGCCCGGGTCGAGGTGGGCGGCGGCGGCGCGGATGACCGCGCCCCTGTCCAGGGCGGCGATCTCGATCGTGCGGTCGAGGCTGGGGTTGAGCGTCAGGGTGAGGATCACGCCCGGATCACCTCCGGGCCCGCCGCGGCCAGGTCGGCGGCCAGCGCGACGTCCAGGCCGGTGTCGGTGATCAGCACGTCGATCTCGGCGAGCTCGGCGAACGTGGCCAGATAGGTGTTGGTGAACTTCGTGTGATCGGCCAGCAGCACGCTGCGCTGCGCGGCTTTGACCATGGCCCGCTTGATCGCCGCCTCCGCCGGGTCGGGCGTGGTCAGGCCCCTGCTCAGCGAGCAGCCGTTGGTGGCCATGAACGCCACGTCGACGTTGAGGTGGGCCAGCGGGCGCAGCGCCCAGTCGTCGACGGTGGCGAGCGTCTTGCCGCGCAGCCGGCCACCGAGCATGATCACGTGCAGGTTGGCGCGGGCCGCCAGGGCGGTGGCCAACGGTGGGGAGTTCACCACCACGGTGAGCTCCCGGTCGGCGGGCAGCACCTGGACCAGCCGTCCCGTGGTGGTGCCCGCGTCGATGATCACGGAACCGTCGTCGGGGAGCTCGGCGAGCGCAGCCTTGGCGATGCGCTCCTTCTCGCCCGTCATCACCTCGTCGCGGGTGGCCAGCGCGGGCTCGAACCCCAGCCGCTCCACGGGGATCGCGCCCCCGTGGACCCGGCGCAGCACGCCCGCCCGCTCCAGCGACGTCAGGTCGCGGCGAATCGTCTCGGTGGTCACGTCGAGCTCGGCGGCCAGCGTCACCACGTCGACGCGGCCCGCGGACCGCGCTCTCCGCAGGATCTCCTGCTGCCGCTCCTCGGCGTACATGATGTTGGTTCACCGCCGTTTCGGGTTGGTTTCATCTGTGTTTATACCCGCTTAGTTGTGCGGTCAAGGGGATAGGGGCGGAATCTGGTAGTTGTAGGCGGGTGCGAATCAAGCCCCTTGCCGCCGTGCCCGTCGCCCTCGCCGCCGCGCTGACCGCCGTACCCGCTCACGCCGAGGCGGCCAAGCCGCCCTCCGTCCCCGCCGGCACCACGGCCGCGTGGCTGGTCTTCGACCGGCAGGCGGGCACGTTCGTGGCCACGCGCAACGCGCACAGGAAGTACCGCTCGGCCTCCATCGTCAAGATCCTGATCGCGATCGACTACCTGGAGCGGCACAAGAGCGTGCCGGCGGCCGACGCCAAGCTGCTCAGGGGCATGTTGCGGGCCAGCGACGACGACGCGGCCTCGACGTTCTGGGAACGCGAGGGCGAGGGGAAGATCATCGTCAGGATGGCCCGCAAGCTCGGCCTGGCCGACACCACACCGCCGCCCGCCTCCAAGCCGGGCTTCTGGGGCTACACCTCGCTCAGCGCGTACGACATCGTGCGCACCTACCGCTACCTGTTCGACCGGGCCGACGCCAAGGTAAGGAACCTGATCCTGGGCCACCTGCGCAAGGCCACGCCGTGCGGGGCCGACGGCTTCGACCAGACCTTCGGCATCCCCGACGCGATCCCCCGGCCGTGGGCGGTCAAGCAGGGCTGGTCCGGGTTCGGCATGACCCCGCCGAGCCGCTGCAAGGACGCCAAGGCCGTCGGCGCGCCCATCTCGTGGGTGGCGCAGCGGGCCACCGGCTCAGGCGTGCCCGACTACGGCCGCCCGGTGCTGCACACGACCGGCCTGGCCGGCCAGGGCGACCGGTACGTCATGGCGGTGCTCACCGCGCACCCGGTGGGCGGCACATGGAGCGGCTCGGTCAAGCGCATCACCAGGCTCACCCGCGACCTCTACCGCAGCGTCGCCGGCTGACGTCCACGCCCGCCCGGGGGAGCGTCACCGCTGTGGCCGGTGTTGCCTCGCGGGGCGGGCGGGCCGGTAGAGTCGGCCCGATGACGAAGCATGCGATCACCCCGCAGGCCGGCATTCTCGGTGACACGTTCGGCTGCGCCTGCGGCGTGGCCCTGGCCGGCCGGATGCCGGCCGAGCTCCACGCCGCCGAGAACGGCCTGTGCTCGGCGTGCCTCGGCTCGGCGGAGGAAGAGGTGACGGCCGGCATGACGCGCGGGTGCCCGTCGTGCGCGGGCAGCGGCCGCCGCAGGGAGCAGGTCACCTGGCAGCTGGCGCACGCCGAGGCCGAGCACCTGATCACGATGACCATCGTGCGCGGGATCGTGGCGGGTTTCGAAGGGCCGTTCCGCCTGTCGGAGATCGCCGACACGGTCAGGACGGGTCTCGGGCTGCCCGCCGGGCTGCTGCCCGTCGGGCCGCGCGTGCGCGACCTGCTGCTGCAACTGCAGGCAGCGGGTGAGATCACCATGCTGTCGGCGCCCGACGAGCTCATCGGCTCCGACATGGTCCTCTACCGCGACCCCCAGTGGCAGCGCGCCAGGACCCTCGGCATCTGACAGCGCCCGGGCCGGGCTCGGAGCGGGAGCTCCGGCCAGTGCGCGGGCCCGCGCCTCCGGTCGCCTGGGGAGGCGCGCCTCCGGCCGGCGGGTCCGCGGGGCGGGCTCAGGCGCGGCAGAGGATCTCGCCGTGCAGGAGCGACATCCAGCCGTCGCCGTCGGCCGCCCACGCCAGCCACCCCTCCGAGATCCGCCGCAGGTCCGCCTCCGTGGCGGCGCCCGTGGCCAGGGCCTGCCGGGCCATCGCGGAGTGCAGGATCCGCTCGGACCACATCCCGCCCCACCAGGCCCGGTCTTCGGGCGTGGCGAAGCACCAGGTCGACGACGTGGCGGTGACGTCCTCGAACCCGGCGGCCCGCGCCCACGACAGCAGCAGCCGCCCCGCCTCCGGCTCGCCGCCGTTGCCCCGCGCGATCCTCTGGTACAGCTCCATCCACTCGTCCAGCACCGGCAGCCGCGGGTGCCAGGCGAACGCCGTGTAGTCGCTGTCGCGGGCCGCCACGAACCCGCCCGGCTTGGTGATCCTGCGCATCTCCCGCAGCGCGCGCACCGGGTCGCCCACGTGCTGCAGCACCTGGTGGGCGTGGACCACGCAGAACGTGTCGTCGTCGAAGCCGAGCGCGTGCACGTCGGCGACGGCGAAGTCGACGTTGCCCAGGCCGCGGGCGCGCACCTCGGCTCTGGCCAGGTCGAGCGCCTCCGCGCTCACCTCGGACGCCGTCACGTGCCCCACCCTGGTCGCGAGGTCCGCGGTGATGGTGCCGGGTCCGCTGCCCACGTCGAGCACCTTCATGTGGGGCTTCAGGTGAGGCAGCAGGTACGCGGCCGAGTTCTCGGCGGTGCGCCAGCGGTGCGAGCGCAGCACCGACTCGTGGTGGCCATGCGTGTAGACGGCTTCCATCGCCGAACTCCTTCGTCTTCGCCGGACCGTTGCCGGCGACCCTAGCGTGTATCTCGCTATTCAAGAGAAAGTGTCCCGCTATACGAGACAAGCGCGGCGCGGCCACGGCCCCTGGTGAGTCGGGTGAGCGCCCGGGTAGGGGGCGGGCACCGACCCACAGGAGGACCCATGGCGAAGACCGTGGCAGACGTCATGACAGCCCACCCGGCCACGATCGAGGGCGACCAGCCGGTTTCCGCCGCCGCGGCGCTCATGCGCGAGCACGACACCGGGGCGATCATCGTCAACGACAACGGCCGCATGCAGGGCATCGTCACCGACCGTGACATCGCCGTGCGCGTGGTCGCCGCCGAGCGCGGCCCGGACACGCCGGTACGCGAGGCGTGCAGCCCGGCCGTCGAGGCCGTCGATCCCGACACCGGCATCGAGCAGGCCGTGCGGATGATGCGCTCGCACGCCGTCCGCCGCCTCCCCGTGGTCGAGGACGGCCGCCCCGTCGGCATCGTCAGCCTGGGAGACCTGGCCGTCGAGCGCGACCCGGACTCGGCGCTCGCCGATATCTCGGCCGCCGAGGGAAATCGGTAACGTTGCCCGCGTGGTCACAGTCGACGACGTACGGCAGTTCGCGCGCACGCTCCCGCGCTCCACTGAGCACCTCATCCGGGACCGCGTCAAGTTCCGGGTAGGACAGATCGTCTACGTGGCGTTCTCGCGCGACGAGACGCTGATGGGCTTCGGGTTCCCGAAGGAGGAGCGGGCGGCGCTCGTGGCCGCCGAGCCGGACAAGTTTCTCATGCCGGGGGAGCCGGACCTGCGCTTCAACTGGGTGGAGGTGCGGGTCGGCGCCATCGACGTCGCCGAGATGCGCGAACTCGTGCTGGAGGCCTGGCGGATGTGCGTACCGAAGAAGGTGCGCCTGGAACAGCAGCGGCAGGCCGGCACGCCCTGAGCGCCCGGCGGCCCAGTGCGCGCCGGACGACACGTCAGCCGCGGACGTCGGCCAGCCCGCGCAGCCGGCGCAGCGCCTTGCGGGCGGCCGCCGAGACCCGCTGGTCCGGGTGGTGGTCGATGAACAACCGCAGCACCTGACCCGTCCACGGATGGTCGCCGAAGGCCAGGATCGGGATCGTGCCCGCCTGCTCCTCCGCGTCCATGCCCAGGGCGATCGACTCGATCACCTGGCCCGGCTCGTCCCCGAACTCCAGCAGCGCCGCCGCCATGTCCACCAGCACCCACGCGATCTCGTCCGGCGCGGGCTGCCGCTCGGTGCGTCCGGTCCTGGCCGCGATCACCGCGCCGAGCTTGCGCTTCTCCAGGTGCCGGGAGAGTGCCAGCCGCCCCTCGTCGCCGAACTGCGTCGACAACAGCTCCACGCCGATCGCCCGGCTCAGCGGGCTGACCGTGGCCAGCGCCGCGGCGATCTCGGCCACCGCCTCATCGCGGTCCCGGCCCTTCAGCCATCCCGCCAGCTCCTCGTCGCGTTCCGCCTCCGGGTAGGAGCGCAGGCCGTGCAGCAGGGCCGCGGCGTCGCCGTCCGCGAACGAGCCCATGACCGGGACCTCCTGCCCGGTGGTCGCCGCGACCATCAGCCGCGCCACCCACAGGCCGAGCCAGCTCAGCGTGTACGGCTCCTCCTGGCGGACCAGCCCGAGCCCCGTCAGCGTCTCCGGCACCTCGTCCTGGTGCGGCTCGCGCGTCAGGAACATCCTGATCAGTTCGAGCAGCAGGGCGCCGTCGGCGGCCAGCAGGTCGCGGCAGTGTCCCGCCCAGGCGGCCAGCACCTCGGAGTCGTCGCCTTCCGGCTTCAGTTCCCCGGCCAGCGGGGCGGCGCGCACCGCCGTCGCGAGCGTGGCCTCGCCCGGCAGCCGGATCGGTGGTTGCAGGGGCAGCGTGTCGTCGTGGTAGGAGCTCACCAGCCCATCCTGTCGCGATATTTCTGTTAAAGTGCCAGCCGACACCGAAAAGTCGGAAGAAAGGAGGCGCTGAGATGTCCGGCATTACCACGGGCGCTTCTCGCGCCCGCTTCCACTTCTCGGAGGAACCATGCGTTTCCGTCCCGCGGTCAAGGACGACCTAGACCGCCTGCTCGGCTGCGTCGTCGACGAGCCCATCAGCTGGGCCCACCCTGAACGGCTGCTGTCGTACCTGGAGAGCCGCAACTACGGCTACGACCGCATCTGGCTGGCCACCGATGACGACACCGATGACATCCTCGCCCGCGCCGTCTGGTGGAGCTTCCCCGACGGAGCCAGGCCGCTCGCGCTGGACTGTCTCTACGTGCACCCGTCGGCCGGCGACCGCGTGGGCGTGGCCGCCGAGTTGCTGCGCCACGCCCACGCCGCCTTCGGGCGGGCGCCCGAGTACCACGTCTTCGTGCCCGACGGCTGGCGCGGCGACCCCGCGGTCACGGCGGCCATCGGCTGGCGCTGGGAGGCCGCCGGCCGCGCCGGGCTGACCGAGGAGCTCGAACGCCTGCGCTATGCGTGGACGGCGGGCGACGCACCCGTTCCAGAGCCGCCGGACCGGCTCGTGTTCCGTGGCGAGGAGGACGACGAGGTCTTCGTGGAGGCGTTCCGGCGGGTGGCCGCCGGCTCGCTCGACTTCGCCACGCGCCAGGCCCTGCGCACCATGGACCCGGTGGAGCAGGCCCGCGAGGACGTCCGCGACTACGCGTCCATGCGGGGCGAACGGTCCTGGTGGCGGCTGGCCTACGACAGGAGCGGCGACCTCGTCGGGGTCGCCCTGCCCTCCGCCAACGACGCCGGGCCCGTGGTCGGCTATCTCGGAGTGGTGCCCGAGCAGCGCGGCCACGGGTACGTCGACGACCTCCTCGCCGAGATCACCCGCTTCCACGCGGAGCGGGGCGTCCAGCGGATCGTGGCCGACACCGACTCCGGCAACGTGCCGATGGCCAGGGCGTTCGAGCGGGGCGGCTACCGCACCTTCGCCATCAGGCTCGTCCTGTCGGCCGATCCCGCGGTTCCGTAACGGCGGCTTCCCCGTCAGGCCCGGGCCGTCCGACCCCGCGGATCCGTAACGCCCGGCGAGGGCCCGCGCAGGCGGGCCCGGACCACCGCGTCGTGCAGCGCCTCCTCGGCGGACGCCCGCTCGGGGAGCGCCGACGACTCCCGGGCCTCCTCCAGCGCCGCCGTCATCCGCGCCACGTCCTCCTGGACTCCCGGCACGGACGGCGCCTGCCCGTGCTCGGCCTCCCGCTTCGCGGCGACGAGCTCGGGCAGGTACGCCGGCCCGTACGCGTACAGGCGGGTCAGGTCGGCCTCCAGCTCGCCGGTGCGCATGAGGTGCGTCCCCGTCGCGAGCACACGGAAGGTGTAGAGCAGCGGCTTCAGCTCGCCGCTCTTGCCGAACAACCGCCACTGCGTGCGCGCGAATCCCAGATAGTGGTGCGCGTGGTGACGCGTCAGGCAGCCGGGGGCCAGGGCGACCAGTTCCTCGTGCGCCGCCGAGGACGCCACGACCAGCGGCGAGAGCAGCTGCTCCAGCACGTAGCCGTTGCGGCCGAGCAGCAGGCGCCCGAACTTGGCCAGGTCGTGCGTCACGAGGTCCACCTCGACGCCGTCGCGTGTCCACGTACGTTCCAGCGTCTCCGGGCCGTGCCGCAGCCCGGCCACCTCCTCCACCGGCAGCAGGTGGGCGCCCCGCAGGTCCACGTCTGAGTCGGCCGAGGGGAACCCGTACAGGTGCGCCCCGCTCACCGTCGCGAACACCGGCGGGTAAGGCTGCTCGCCGGGGATCTCCGCCAGCCATCCGGGCAGGTCGTTCACAGATTCTCCTTCCGTACGCCGATCAGGAAGTCCTCCACCCTGTCCCGGTCCGGCCGGGCGGGCAGCACGCTCGGGGTCGCGGTCAGCTCGGCGACCAGGGCGGCGCGCCAGGCGTCCACCTCCGTCCACGGCAGCGCTCCGCGCCGGATCGCGAGCAGCCGCTCGCGGTGCGGCCCCACCCGGACCAGCGGCTCGCCGTGCCGGACCAGGTGCAGGCCGCTGAGCAGCAGCCGCACCATGTGCATGGCCTGCTTCCACTTGGGCGCGGCCGGGTCGATGCGGCGGAACTGGTCCTCGGCGTAGCCGGCGAACGAGCGCTGCGCCCGCTGCGAAAGGAACGCCGTCCGCAACTCCCGCAGCTGCCGGCCGGCGGGGGTGATCACCTCCACGACAGGCGACCACAGGCATTCCAGGACGGTCGGGTTGGCCTCGAGGGCGAGGCCGCAGAAACGCTCAACCTCCCATGAGAACTGCTCGGGCAGCGGCCCGTCGCGGTGCGTGGGAGGTTTCTCCAGCCGCCAGAACGCCGCGGTCGGCGCCACGAACACGCCCCTCCGGTCGGTGTCGGAATCTTCGGTCTCGAGCCCGTACGCCCGGGATCCCATGACGACGGAAAGGATCAAGTCATCGCTCACCCATGTATCTTGCGCCATGGGGGCGCGGGCTGATCTGATCGATCAGTGGGCGGTTACGACGAGGCTTACCGGCAGAGCATCGAGCGGCCTGGCGCGTTCTGGGCCGAGGCGGCGCGCGGCGTCGACTGGGACGTGGCGCCGGCCACCGCGCTCGGCGACGACGGCCGCTGGTTTCCCGACGGGCGGCTCAACACCTGCCACAACGCGGTCGACCGGCACGTCGCGGCCGGGCGCGGCGAGCAGGCGGCGCTGATCTACGACAGCCCGGTCACCGGCACGGTCCGCGTCCTCACCTACGCCGACCTGCTCGACCAGGTGGCCAGGACCGCGGGCATGCTGCGCGATCTGGGCGTGCGGGCCGGCGACACCGTGGTCGTCTACATGCCGATGGTGCCGGAGGCGGTCGTCGCGATGCTGGCCTGCGCGCGGCTGGGCGCGGTGCACTCGGTGGTGTTCGGCGGGTTCGCGGCCAGGGAGCTGGCGATGCGGATCGACCACGCCAGGCCCAAGGTGGTGCTCTCGGCGTCGTGCGGCATCGAGCCGGCGCGGGTGGTGGCGTACAAACCGCTGCTGGACGCGGCGCTGGAGCAGGCCGCGCACCGGCCGGACCGCTGTGTGATCCTCCAGCGGCCGCAGTCGGTGGCCGAGCTCACGCAGGGCCGCGACCTCGACTGGGAGCGGGCCGTGCGCGAGGCCGAGCCGGCCGGTTGCGTGAGCGTGGCCGCCACCGACCCCCTCTACATCCTCTACACCTCCGGCACGACCGGCTCGCCCAAGGGCGTCGTGCGCGACAACGGCGGGCACGCGGTGGCGTTGCACTGGAGCATGGCCAACGTGTTCGGCGCCGCTCCGGGCGAGGTCTACTGGGCGGCCTCCGACGTGGGCTGGGTGGTCGGCCACTCCTACATCGTGTACGCGCCGCTGCTGGCGGGCTGCACGACCGTGCTGTACGAGGGCAAGCCGGTCGGCACGCCGGACCCGGGAGCGTTCTGGCGGGTGGTGGCCACGCACGGGGTGCGTACGTTGTTCACCGCGCCGACCGCGATCAGGGCCATCAAGAAAGAGGACCCGTCCGGAAATTCGGCGAAGAAGTGGGATCTGTCGGGGCTGCGGTACCTCTTCCTGGCCGGCGAGCGCCTCGACCCCGACACCTACCACTGGGCGTCGGGCCTGCTCGGCATCCCCGTCATCGACCACTGGTGGCAGACCGAGACCGGCTGGCCGGTGGCCGCCAACTGCGCCGGCATCGAACGGCTGCCGATCAAACCCGGCTCGCCCACCAAGCCGGTGCCCGGCTGGGACGTGCACATCCTCGACGCCGACGGCAACGACTGCCCGCCGGGGGTCGACGGCGCGGTCACCGTCAAGCTGCCGCTCCCGCCCGGCGCGCTGCCCACCCTCTACCGCGACGACGCCCGCTTCGCCCGCTCCTACCTGGAGCGCTACCCCGGCCACTACCTGTCAGGCGACGGCGGCCACCTCGACGCCGACGGCTACCTCTACGTCATGGGCCGCATCGACGACGTGATCAACGTCGCCGGGCACCGGCTCTCCACCGGCTCGATGGAGGAGGTCATCGCCGCCCACCCCGACGTGGCCGAGTGCGCCGTGATCGGCGTGGCCGACGAGCTGAAGGGGCAGCTGCCGATGGGGTTCGTGGTGCTGAAGGCCGGTGCGGAGCGCGACCCCGCCGAGGTGGAGCGCGAGGTGGCCGCCCTCGTACGCGAGCGCGTCGGGCCCGTGGCCGCCTTCCGCCGCGCCCTGGTGGTCGCCCGGCTGCCGAAGACCCGCTCGGGCAAGATCCTGCGCGCCACGATGCGCGACATCGCCGACGGCCGCCCGTACACCACGCCGTCCACGATCGAGGATCCGGCGGCGCTGCCGGAGATCGCGCGAGCCCTGAAGGGTACATAACGTTCAGACCGGCAACAGACGGCAGCAGACCGGCAGCAGACCGGCAGCAGACCGGCATGGTGTGGAAGCCTGCGCGATCGCGGGCGCGGAGCGCATGATGGGACACCCCCTGTCCCCGGGAGAAGGCCATGATCGATACCCCGAGCTACGCCGACGCCCTGAGGATTCTCGGATGCAAGGACGGCAGGCTGGTCAAGGTCGTCGGGTTCGCCTCGGCCGCCGAGCGCACCGGCTGGGCGCTGGCCGGCGGCGGGCGGCTGGCGGCCGGGCTGAACGACATGCGCGACGGCATCGTCCGTTACGGCAAGGACATTGTGCGCCGCATGCCCGAGCTCAAGGGCGGCGTCGACCGGCACACCCGCACAGAGCGGCTGGCCGCTGCGCACGCCGTGATCGTCGTGTCGGCGTACTTCGAGGCGCTCGGCGAGGCGAAGCTGCCGTTCACGCTGGACCGGCTCGACCGCGGCGAGAAGATCTCCCACGGCGTGCCGACGCCCGAGCGGTTCGCCAGGCTGGTGGCGGAGCTGCTGCTGGAGCGGCTGCCCACGCCCGAGCCGCACCTGCCGTACGCCGAGACGCGGCGCGCCGTGGAACGTGCCTTCCTGCACATGTCCGAGGCCGTGGCCGGATACGTGGGCGGCCTGTCGATCTGGGACGAGCTGAGCGTCGACGACCAGCTCCTGCTGCCCCGCATGCTCGCCGAGGGCCCGCCTGCGCACGCGCTGCGCATCTACGACGAGGACTACCGGTCGCTGGCGCTCGACAGCCACGAGTTCGGGGTGCGCAGCCTCGTCACGGAGCGGCCGCCGCCCGGCACCGCGCTGTCGCGGGTGGCGTGGTTGCTGGCCGAGCTGGCCCCGCCCAGGGTCGGCGACCGCCCCGTGATCCACCTGGCCAGGATGGCCGCCAACGCGCTCGACCAGCCGCTCCTGGTCGCCGGCAAACATCCCGAGGACGTCACGCTCCCGCTGCTCGGCGAGGGCTACCTCACTCCCCGCTGCCGGGTCGCGGAGCTGACCCGCTACGCCGCGCCCGCCGAGCGGGCCTGGTGGGACGACCGGCGCCTGTTGACCGACCCCGAGGCGTTCCTCGTGGGACACCTCACCTCGCTGCGGGCCACCCGGGAGCCCCTGCTGGTGCTGGGTGAGCCGGGCTCGGGCAAGACGAAGCTGACCGAGGTGCTCGCGGCCCGGCTGGCCAGGTCGGAGTTCCTGCCGATCAGGGTGGAGCTGGGCGCGGTGGCCGCGCGCGCGGACGTCACCGAGCAGATCGAGCAGGCCCTCAAGGGGGTGCTGGACGAGCGGGTGGGCTACGCCGACCTGGTGGCGGCCGGCGACGGGGCGATGCCGGTGATCCTGCTCGACGGGCTGGACGAGCTGCTGCAGGGCGGCGTCAACCGGTTCGACTACCTCGAACACGTCCAGGAGTTCCAGGCCAGGGAGGCCGGGCTCGGGCGGCCCGTCGCGGTGATCGTCACCAGCCGTACGGTGGTGGCGGACCGGATCAGGTATCCGGAGGCGCTGCTGGCGCTGCAGCTGCAGCCGTTCGACGACGGCCAGGTGCGGCAGTGGCTGGACATCTGGGACCAGGCCAACCGGTCGCTGCTGGCCAGGCGTGATCTGAAGCCGCTGCCCGCCGAGGCGGCGCTCGTGCACGGCGACATGGCCAGGCAGCCGCTGCTCCTGCTGCTGCTGGCCCTCTACGACGCGGGCGGCAACGCGCTGCAGCGCGACCACGGCCCGCTCGGGCGCGCTCGCCTGTACGAGGTGCTGCTCAGGGACTACACCGAACGGGAGACCGGCGGGGCGCGGCGGGTGGCGATCGACCAGGAGCTGGTGCTGCTCGGCACGGCGGCGCTGTCCATGCTGGCCAGGGGCCGCCAGGTCCTCACCGACGAGGCGCTCGAGCGCGACCTGCCCGCCCTGTGCCACGGCGGCGAGGAGGACCCCGGCGACGAGGGCGAGCGGATCGACTGGGTGCGCAAGGCCACGGAACGCTTCTTCTTCGTCCGCAGGAACGGCCACGCGTTCCTGCACTCCACGTTCGGCGAGTTCCTGGTGGCCTGGCTGACCGTCTACGCGCTGCGCGACCTTGACCGCAGGCGCCGCCTGGCCGGCGACGAGCCCCTCGCGCTCGTCCAGGCCGTGGACGACGACCTGCTGTACGCCGTCACGTCCCACTCGTGCCTGGCCGAGCGCGGGCCCACCGTCGGCTTCATCCTGGAGCTGCTGGCCGAGGTGCCCGCCGCGGTGCGGGAGCGGTGCGTCACGCTCCTGGCCGGGGTGCTGCGGCGCTCGCTGCACGAGCGCCCTCGCCGCCACTTCACCGGTTTCCTTCCGGTACGTCACACGGTGCCCCGCCGCCTGGCCGCCTACTCCGCGAACCTCACCCTGCTCATCGTCGCCGCCTCTGACCAGCCCGTCAGCGTCTCCTCGCTCCTGGCGGGGCCCGACCCCCTGGACCGCTGGTCCGCGCTCACCCACCTGTGGAAGGGCAACCTCGGGCACGAGGGCTGGAACGGCCTGCTCACCGCGCTGTCGGCGCACCGGGTGATCGACGGCGGCACGGAGGACGTCGTGCTCGGGGGCGCGGAGGGCGCCAGGAGCGCAGCGGGGACGGGCGCCGGAATGAGTGCCGGTATGAGTGCCGGACTGAGTGACGGCATGGGCGACGTCGTCGTCGCGGTCGCCACCGGCCACACGCCGCGGCACCGCCGCCTGCTCGACCTGCTGCTGCGTGCCCTGGGGGAGGGGCGCGGCCTGCCCTACCGGGAGCGGGTCCGCATCCTTGACGAGCTGGTCCGTACGGTGGCGGTCAGGTCGCCGGCGCTGCATCAGGCGCTGGGGGCGATGTGGGCGGAGGACGGCGACGGCCACGCCGAGTTGCGCCCGTTGCTGCGCGCCGTGCTGGCCGACCCGGTGGACCGGATGGGCGCCTGGAACGCGCTGGTCAAGGCCGGCGTCCCCGAGATGGCCCTCTGGGAGATCCAGCAGAACACGTCCTGAGCGATCAGGAGCGTGCCGCCGTGCCCCGGCTACCGCGGCCGCCACGATCGTGCGGTGGTTCCCCAACCTGACCTTTCGGAGGCTGACATCCGGGGAAAAAGTTACGTAATATCCACACATCACGAGCGTTGGGGGCGCCAGGGTGCCAGGACAGAACGTGGGTGTGGTCGTCGATCCGGGAGTATCCCCGGAGGTCGCCGGACTGTTGCGCGCGAACGCCCCCCTGCTGTCCAGGATCAAGGCGGGCTGGGTGCCCCCGGCCACCCGGGCGCCGGCACGCCACCGGAGTGCCTCCAGCGCGCTGCTGCTGGCGGCCACCCCGGCCGTGATCGCGTTCATGGCCGTCCTGATGGCCTCGCCGCTCGCGCCCGCCGGGTTCATGCTTCTGGGCACGTACGTCTTCATCGTGCTGATCAAGATCGCCTCGATGGGCGAGGTGGTGGAGGACGACCGGCCGCACGAGCGCGGCGTGTACGAGCAGGCCCGCTGGTACGACGGCCGCTACCTGCTGCCCGAGGACTTCGACGAGGAGGCCGGGCAGGTGCTGGCCAGGGCGCAGCGGGCGATCGGGTCCGTGCTGCGCTCTCACGTCAACGCCGAAGGCCTCCTCGACGACGCGCGCAACGCCGTGATGCTGCCCGCGCAGGAGTGGGAGATCGCCCGGTTGCTGGCCAAGCTGTCGGCGTTGCGCCTGGAACACAGGGAGCTGGTGTCCAGGGGCATCGCGCCCGAGGTCGTCGCGGTGATCGAGCCGCTCGAACGGGCGCTGGCCGGCAGCGAGGCGGCCGTGGTCGCCCGTGTGGAGGCGCTGGAGCGCTACGCCGCCCACGTCGCCGACGCCGAGCGCGCCTACCACGCCCGCGGCCAGATCGAGGAACTGCGCGCCCGGCTGCCGAAGTACGAGGAGCTGCTGGCGGAGTCGGGCGCCGACGCGCTGGCCGTACCCGAGATCGAGCGGCTGGCCGAGGACGCCGACGTTCTGGAGCGCACGCTCCGGCGCAGCGTGCGCTCGGCGCACGAGGCCTTCCGTTACCTGGAGAGCTGACAGTCGGACAGACCGGGACATAGGATCAGTAACGTGGCCGGACGTCATGGGAAGGTGATAGTCGATCCGGCGGTGCCTGACGACGTCGCGGCCCTCTTACGCGACAACCGCAAGCTGCTCGTCCGCATCCACGCGGGCTGGGTGCCCGCGCACAGGGGTCACCGGCCCATGGCGGGCAGCGTGGCCAGGCTGGCGGCCACCGTGGCGGCCGTGGCGGCCGCGGTGTACGGGCTGACGTTGTTCGTCGCCGAGCAGTACACCGCCTTCGTGGTGATCATGACAGGGGCGGCGCTGCTGATCGTCAGCGTTCTGCTCAGGCCCAGGCCCGACGCCGAGGTGGAGCGCCGGCACGCTCTGGAGCGTGTCGTCTACGACCACGCCGGCGGATACGAGGGCCGCTTCGTGCTCCGCGAGCACCTCGACGATGCCGCGAGACCGCTCCTCGGCCGCGTCCAGGCGGCGATCGACCAGGTCATGAGCTCCAGCGTGAACGCCGAGGGGCTGCTCGACGACGTGCGCAACGCCGTGATGCTGCCGGCGCAGGAGTGGGAGATCGCCCGGCTGCTGGCCAAGCTCTCGGCGCTGCGCGCCGAGCACCAGGAGGTCGTCGCGGAGGGCGTCACCCCCGAGGTGGCCGCCGTGGCGGGGCCCCTCGCCGAGGCTCTCGACAGCAGCCAGCGGGCGGTGCTGGCCCGCGTCGAGGCCCTGGAGCGGTACGCCGGCCACGTGGCCGACGCCGAGCGCGCCTACCGCGCCAGGCACCAGATCGAGCGGTTGAGCGCCCGGCTGCCCCGCTACGAGGAGTTGCTCGCCGAGTCGGGCGCCGACGGGTCGGCCGTGCCGGAGCTGAGCCGATTGTCGGACGACGCCGACCGCCTTGAGCAGGCGTTACGCAACAGCGTCAGCTCCGCGCACGAGGCATTTCGCCACCTCAAGGGCTGATTTCCCTTAGGATCCGGTTTTGTGGCGGATGTGGTGGTAGACCCCGGGGTGCCGCCCGATGACGCTCAGTTGCTCAGGCAGAGCCGGCTGGTGCTGATGAAGATGCGCCAGGGCTGGGTGCCCGAATCGCGGCGGGCCGCGTCGAGCGCGCGCTATCGTATGGCCGCCGGCTTCGGCACGGTGGCGTTCTTCGGCCTGGTCATGGGCGTCGGCGGCCTGGGCAGGGGACTCGGCATCCTCATGCTCCTGCTGATGCTCATCCCCGTCATGGTCGTCCTGTTCGTCAGGAACGATCTGGGCGAAGAGGACGAGGACGAGTACGAGCGGCAGACGTACGAGCAGTTGCGCTGGTACGAAGGCCGCTACGTGCTGACCGACGACCTCGACGAGTCGTCCAGGCGGCTGCTCGCCCGCGCCCAGCGGGCCATCGCCACCGTGACCGGCTCCCGGGTCAATGCCGAGGGCATGCTCGACGACGTGCGCAACGCCGTGATGCTGCCGGCGCAGGAGTGGGAGATCGCCCGGCTGCTGGCCAAGCTGTCCGCGCTGCGCACCAAGCACAGGGAGACCGTCTCGCAGGGGCTCACGCCCGAGGTGGAGGCCGTGGCCAGGCCGCTGGCCGGCGCGCTCGACAGCAGCGAGGCGGCGGTGCTGGCCCGCGTGGAGGCGCTGGAACGGTACGCCGCCAACGTCACCGAGGCCGAGCGCGCGTACGTGGCCCACGAGCAGATCGAGGAACTGCGCGGCCGGATGCACCAGTACGAGGAGCTCGTGGCCGAGACCGGCGCCGACGGGTTCGCCGTTCCCGAGCTCGACCGGCTGGCGCGCGACGCCGACCGGCTGGAGCAGGCGCTGCGGCGGAGCGTGAGCTCCGCCCACGAGGCCTTCCGCTACCTCGAACCCTGACCCGCGGCCTCCAGCAGCACGTCGCACAGGGTGTCGGCCGCGTCCAGGCGGCCGAGCGCGGCCGCCGCCTGCCCCATCGCGTGCCGCAGCTCGGGGTCGGCCAGCAGCGGCATCAGCTCGGCCAGCAACTGGCCGGCGACCGGACGCGGCTCCAGCAGCGCCCTGGCCGCGCCGGCCGAGGCCAGGTAGCCCGCGTTCTTGCGCTGCTCGTCACCGCCGGTCGGGATCAGCGGGATCAGCACGGACGGCTTGCCGATGGCCGTCAGCTCCGAGACCGTGCCCGCGCCACTGCGCGAGATCACCACGTCGGCGGCGGCGAACAGGTCGGCCAGTTCCTCTCCCACGTAGGGCACCGGGTGGTAGCGCTCGGCCAGCTCGCCGGGCAGCGCGACGGCCCGCATCTGGTCGATCCAGGCGGGCCCGCACTGGTGCACGATCTGCGCGTGCGGCAGCAGCCGCGGCAGCACCTCGGCGATGAGGGTGTTGATCTGCTTGCTGCCCTGCGCCCCGCCCGTCACGTAGATCAGCGGCACCTCGAACGTCAGCCCGAACAGGTCGTAGGCCGCCGCCCTGTTGCCCTGCAGCAGCTCCGGCCGGATCGGGTTGCCCGTCACCACGGCCTTCTTCCTGGCCGCGGGGGGCAGATATTCCAGCGACGACTCGTGCGACAGCGCGATCCTGGTCGCCAGCCTGGACAGGATCCGGTTCGCCAGCCCGACCACGGTCGTCTGCTCGTGCATCACCAGCGGGCGGCGGATCAGCTTGGCCGCCACGCCGATGGGGACCGCCACGTAGCCCCCGGTGGACAGCACCACGTCGGGCAGGTAACGGGCCGCGTGCCCCACCGCCTGGAACACCCCGACCGGGATGCGGAACACGTCGGCGATGTTGGTGCCCAGCTCCTTGAGGTTGGGGCGGCGGCGCAGCTTGCCCGTCGTGATCGCCTTGAACGGGATGCCGTGCTCGGCGGTGATCCTGGCCTCGAGACCGTTGGCCGTGCCCACCCAGAGCACGTCGTGCGGCACCTGACGTCGCTGAACGGCCGACAGGGTCGTCAGGGCCGGATAGGTGTGACCACCGGTGCCGCCGCCGGTGATCAACAGTCGCAGGGTTCGTGACATGCGATCAGACTAGAGCCGCACAGCGGAAACCCGTGTGCCCCGAAGCGGAGTCAGGAGTGTTGGAGGTGCGGGCGGCGACACGATAGCGGTTGCAGTAGGAGTCGTGGCACATGTACGACCCGCCGCGGATCACCTTGGCGCCGCCCTCGGCCGGACCGGTGGGGTTGTCGGCGAAGGTTTCCCACGTCGTGCCCCACCAGTCGGCCGTCCACTCCCACACGTTGCCCGAGACGTTGTAGAGGCCGTAGCCGTTGGGCTGGAACGACTTGACGGGCACCGTCCCCTTGCTCGGCGCGGCCGGGAACCGGCCCTGCCAGATGTTGCACCGCTGCCGGCCCTTGGGCGCCAGCTCGTCGCCCCACGGGTACTTCCTGCGCTCCAGCCCGCCGCGGGCCGCCATCTCCCACTCCGCCTCGGTGGGCAGCCGCTTGCCCGCCCACGTGGCGTAGGCGTTGGCGTCGTTCCACGACACGTGCACCACGGGATGGTTCTGCCGGTCGCCGATCGAGGAGCCGGGCCCCTCGGGCGAGCGCCACGTGGCCCCCTCGACCCCGGCCCACCAGGGCGCGCCCGGCACGGAGGCGTCCATCACCCCACCCGTGGCGAACTGGTGGAACACGAACGACCAGCCGATCCGCTCGGCCTCGGTGACGTAGCCGGTCTCCTTGACGAACGTGGCGAACTGCGCGTTCGTCACGCATGCCGGATCGATCAGGAACGGGTCGAGCCGCACCTCGCGGACCGGCCCCTCACCGTCGTCGGGCCGTCCGTCGGGGTCGTCCCCACCCATCAGGAACGTCCCGCCGGGGATGCGCACCATGCCGCGCGGCGCCGTCCGCCGCGCGGCGATCTTCACGGCCTCCTGAACGGGCCCAGAGGTGGCGTTTCTGCTCGGGCCGCAGCAAGCGTTCACAGATCCCCCCAACGTGTCGTGACACCAAGGAAGGTTAATGCCTGCGGCATGCCCGTCACGACGCGGACGCCCCACGCCACGGCGCCGGCCGCCCTCCCCGCACGCCCGGCGGTGCCGGGCTCCCTGTCGTCGTCGAAGCCGCAGGACTGTAGCGTTTCACCATGCGACTCGGCGTGCTGGACATCGGCTCGAACACCGTGCACTTACTGGTCGTCGACGCCCACCGCGGCGCCCGGCCCATGCCCGCCTACTCCCACAAGGTCGAGCTGCGCCTGTCCGAGCATCTCGGCGACGACAACCGGCTGGCCGGCAAGGGCGTCGAGCGGCTGGGCGCCTTCGTGGAGGAGGCCGTCGCCCTCGCCGAGGACAAGGGGGTGGAGGACCTCGTGGCCTTCGCCACCTCCGCCGTGCGCGAGGCCGCCAACGGCGAGCAGGTGCTCGCCGAGATCGACCAGCGCTGCGGGGTGGACATCACCGTGCTGTCCGGTCGCGACGAGGCCAGGCTGACGTTCCTGGCCGTACGGCGGTGGTTCGGGTGGTCGTCGGGGCGGCTGCTGGCCTTCGACATAGGGGGCGGTTCGCTGGAGATCGCCGCCGGGGTCGACGAGGAGCCCGACGTGGCCGTGTCGCTGCCGCTGGGCGCCGGGCGGCTGACGCGCGACTGGTTCACCGGCGACCCGCCGTCCGCCGACGAGGTGCGCAAGCTGCGCAAGCACGTACGCGCCGAGATCGCCCGCACCGTCGGCGACATCGTCAGATACGGCGGGGCCGACCGCGCGGTGGCCACGTCCAAGACCTTCAAACAGCTCGCCAGGATCGCCGGCGCGGCGCCCTCCAGCGAGGGTCCCTACGTCGCGCGCTCGCTGTCGCGTGCGGACATGGCCGACTGGGCGGCCAAGCTGACCACCATGGAGGCCGCCGAGCGGGCCCAGCTGTCCGGCGTGTCCGAGGGGCGGGCGGCGCAGCTGGCGGCGGGCGCGCTGGTCGCCGACGCGATCATGGATCTGTTCGAGGTGGAGCGGCTCGACGTGTGCCCGTGGGCGCTGCGCGAGGGCGTCATCCTGCGCCGCCTCGACCTCCTGCCCGGCCGCCTCGACCAGGCGAACGGCGGGGCCGAGTAAGCCCGTTATATCCCCAAGATCAGGCATAGACCGCTGGGCGACGGGCATCTTCTGCCGAATGGTGGAAGTGCTCGGCGCGATCGGTGCCCTGGCGGTCGTCGTCCTCCTCATCGTCATGGCCGTGCTGCTCATCGCGGTGGCCGCCATGGTCACCTTCGTGACGATGGCCGCCGTGATGATCAACTGGCGTGCGGCGTGGAGACGGCTGAGCCGCCGGGAGCGACGGCTGGAGCTCAAGCTGAGCGGCAGCGCCGTGCCGGCGCGGCGGCGGGCCGAGCTGAGCGGGAACACGCCCCGCGTGCGCCGGCGGTTGCGCCTCGGTGGCCGTCCCGCGGAGCGCGGGTCCGCCGGCGGCCACCCGCACCGCGTACGGCTGCGCGACCACAGGCCGGCGGAGCGGCCCAGCAAGATCTAGGTGGTCATGAGGTGGGTGCCGGCCGCGCCCGGCGCGTACCGCAGGCGCTTCTCCAGGCACACCATGGCCCCGTCCTCGTGCTTGTTGGCGAAGCGGATGTCGTCGGCGAGGGCCCGCATGATCTGCAGCCCGCGTCCGTGCTCGGAGCCGGGGCCGTGGTCGACGATCTTGCGCGGGTCGAAACCGCCTCCGTGGTCCACCACCTGGATGACACACCGCTCGTCGTCGACGATGGCGCAGACGCGGTAGTCGTCGCTGGGCGCCGCGTGTTTGACCACGTTGGAGCACGCCTCGGTGAGCATGAGCTCGATGTCGTCGCGGACCTGCGGATCGACGCCGAGCGAGCGCAGCGTGCCGTCCAGCATCTCCCTGATCAGCGGGACGCTCGCCGCATCGCGGGGCAGCCGAAGCGCTATCGTGGTCTCCACCGCGCCTCCTCCCGGATCGATGCGTGAAGTTCTTCTGCCCCGAATCTCGCGCCCCAATCGTCCCTTCAGGCGGCCGGGCGGATGATCAGGGCTCGAGGAGCCGCATGGCCACCTCGATGGTGGCCTTGTGGATCTCCTCCTCCGACAGCTCGCCCTCCAGGGCCAGCCACTTGCCCGCGTGCAGCCCGAACAGCGCCAGCGAGCGGCTGATGCGCTCGACGGGCGTCGCCTCGGGCCCGCTCATCTCGTGCGTCACCTCCTTCATCCGCTCGCGGATCTTGATGAGCGTCGGGTGGTCGCGCAGCGCCGTCTGGTTACGCTCGAGGAAACTCGCCACGCCGAGGTGCCGGGTGCGCCGCAGGTAGGCGGCGTAACGCTCGACCAGCTCCCGGCGCATCTCCGGGGTCTTGGGCTGGCTGCGCGCCCACGCGAGCAGCTCCTCGATGTCGGTCAGCCGGAGATCGACCAGGCTCGCGACGATGTCGTCCTTGGTCTTGAAGTGGTAGTAGAGCGCGGCCTTCGTCACCCCGAGCTCCTCGGCGATCTCCCGCAGGGAGGTCGCCTCGTAGCCCTGCTCGGTGAAGAGCCTGAGCGCGATCTCCTGGATCCGGGTCCGCGTGTCTTCCCGCACTTCGCACCTATTTCGACTTGACGGCCGACAAGTAAGTATCTACCTTATTCTACGCTTGCCGGTCGGCAAGTAAGGAGCGTGTGTACTGGGGGGTAAGTGGTGGCTGAGGCAGTCGGACGACGCCGTGAGGTCATGGTCGTCCTGCCGGGGCTGATGCTGGCGATGATGCTGGCGATGCTCGACAACATGATCGTGGGCACGGCCATGCCGCGCATCGTGGGGGAGCTCGGCGGCCTGGCGCACCTGTCCTGGGTGGTCACGGCGTACGTGCTGGGCACGACCGTGTCGACGCCGATCTGGGGCAAGATCGGCGACCTCTACGGGCGCAAGGCGATCTTCATCATCTCGATCGTCATCTTCATGATCGGTTCGGCGCTCTGCGGAATGGCCGGTTCCGACCTGCTCGGCGGGCCGGACGACGGCATGGCCGAGCTGATCGCGTTCCGCGCGGTGCAAGGGCTGGGCGCGGGCGGCCTGATCGTGAACGTCATGGCGATCATCGGTGACCTCGTGCCGCCCCGCGAACGCGGCCAGTACCAGGGCATCATGGCCGGCGTCATGTCGCTGGCCATGATCGCGGGGCCGCTGGTCGGCGGCTTCATCACCGACAACCTCGACTGGCGCTGGGCCTTCTACGTCAACCTGCCGATCGGTGCGATCGCGCTGGTCCTGCTGGTGCTCAGGCTGCACCTGCCCAAGGTGGAGAAGACGCAGGTGCGCATCGACTGGGCGGGCGCGATCCTGCTGTCGGTCAGCATCACCGCGATGGTGCTCATCACCACCTGGGGCGGCAACGAGTACGCGTGGGGATCCTGGCAGATCCTCGGCATGGCCGCGCTCGCCGTGGTCACGCTGGCCGCGTTCGTCCTGGTCGAGCGGCGGGCGGCCGAGCCGATCATGCCGCTGCAGCTCTTCAGGATCCGCAACTTCACCCTGATCTCGGCCATCGGTTTCCTGCTCGGCTTCGCCATGTTCGGCGCGATCAACTTCCTGCCGCTCTTCCAGCAGATGGTGCAGGGCGCCACCGCCACCAACTCCGGCCTGCTGCTGCTGCCGATGATGGGCGCCTCCATGGTGGTGTCGCTGTTCGTGGGCAAGGCCATCACCGCCACGGGCAAGTACAAGATCTATCCCGTGGTCGGCGGCGCCGGCATGGCCGCCGGCATGTGGCTGCTGTCCACCATGGACGTCACCACGCCCGCCTGGCTGACCGGCGTCTACATCTCGGTGCTCGGCCTCGGCATGGGCTTCCTGATGCAGACCACGATGCTCATCGCCCAGAACAGCGTCGAGCAGAAGGACCTGGGGGTCTCCAGCAGCGCGACCACCTTCTTCCGGTCGATCGGCGGCTCCTTCGGCGTCTCGATGTTCGGGGCGATCTTCAACAGCGCGCTGCTGTCCGAGCTGACCGGCAGGTTCGGCGCGCAGGCGGCCGAGCGCATGGCCAGGACCGGCGCCAGGATGGATCCGGGCACGGTCGCCGCCATGCCCGCCCAGGTCCGCACCGGGCTGCTGGAGTCGCTGGCGGCGTCGATCTCCGGTGTCTTCTGGTGGGCCATCGCGTTCGCGGTGGCCGTGCCGGTGCTGGCGGCGTTCATCCAGGAGATCCCGCTGCGCGGCGCCGCTCCTGCGGAGGCCGCCGCCTCCGACGAGGAGCCCGTCGCCCCGGCGGCCACGTGAGCAACTGCCGGGACGTCAGACGCGGTGGCGGGAGAGGTGCTCCAGCACCGACTGGTTCGCCTCCCACCCGTCGGGGAACTTCACCGGCACCCCCAGCTGCACCGGCTCGGCCGACGGGTGCGCGTCGAGGAGCTCGGCGATGCCCGCCCTGGCCACCACCACGCACGCGTGCCGGTGCCGCGACGCGAGCACGCACAGCCGGCCCGACTCCAGGTGGAAGGCCGTCGCGTCCCTGCGCCCCGACAGCGGATGCAGCACGATCGTCACGTCGTACTCGCGGCCCTGCAGCCGGTTGGCGGTGTCCACGGTGATCTGCGGCGGCACGCCGGCGGCGCGGATGGCGGCCACCTGGTCGCGGTGCGCCGCGCCGACCGCGACGCGGTCCGCCGTCACCGGCCGCTCGCCCTGCTCGGAGCTCGCCACCGCACCCCGCTGCAGCAGCCGCTCGGCCAGCAGCGCCACCGCCTGCACGGCCTCCGCGTCGGTGCGCACGGTGTGCCGGTTGGGCAGTTCCAGCAGCGCCCACCCCGACCTGGCCGCCTCCTCCAGCGCCCGGTCGTGCGGCGTTCCCATGCCGCCGGTGGCCAGTTCCAGCCGCCGATCCCCGTCGGACGTGCCCGACCGGAACCCGGTGAACGGGTAGAACGCCCGCGACACCACCGGCGCGGCCGACGCGGGCAGCCGCCACGACACCGGCAGCCGGTGCACGGGCAGATCGGGGTTGTGCCGCAGCAGCACCGACACCGCGCTCTGCAGCGGATCCCACGACAACCCCGACCAGCGGTCACCGTCGACGATCGAGAACGGATCGAGCTGCCCGGGATCGCCCACGAACAACGCCCGCTCGAACAGGCCCGCGATCCGCAGCAGCTTGTCCGAGCGCATCTGGTACGCCTCGTCCACGATCGCCCACGGCCACACCCGGCCGCCGATCCACGCCCACTTGTCGGCCGTGGCGATGACGATGTCGGGGTCGCCCAGATCCTGGATCCGCGTGCCGACCCGCACGCCGGGCAGCTCCAGCATCCGCGGCGGCGGCACGTATCCGCTCGCCGACAGCCGCCCCACGCTCAGGCGCGGATGTTTGCCGGAGATCCGCGTCACCAGGTCGTCGACCTGCTCGTTCGTCTGGGCGACGATCATCAGGGGCTCGCCGGTGGCGGCGATGTGCGCGGCGGCGCGTACGACCAGCGTGGACTTGCCAGCACCGGGCGGGGAGTCGACCACCACGCCCCGGTGGCGGGGCAGGTCGGCGAGGACGTTCCTGATGACCTGCTCCGGGCCGGCGGTCACGACCACTCCTCCTGGGCGTCCTCGTCGTCGGGCACGTACTCCTGCGGTGGCCCGCCGTGCGTCCACGGGGTGGCCTCGGCGTCCGGCAGCGCGGGCGAGCCCTGGAAGTCGTCCGTCAGCGAGGTGTAGCAGACACGCTCGCCGATCTCGGGCACGGCGCCCGGCGCGGCCGTCCTGCCGCGGCCCATGCCCTTGGTGATCTTCAGGGTGACCAGGCCCTCACCGGCCGACACCAGCTCCGCGCCCTGCGCGCGCCGCTGGGGGGTGCCGAGGGACGTGCCGGGCGCGAGGCGTACGGGATCGTCGGTTTTGATCACCACGAGCGGCCGGAGCTTGCGCGAGCGGCCCTCGCCCTCGGTGTTGTCCGGGTCGGTGTCGAGGACCTCGCCCGCGAACGCCTCCCCGGTCAGCCGGTATTCGGCCATCACGAGCGGGTCGTCGTAGGCGCGCTGCGCGTCGTAGGCGGCCTGGGCGCGTTCCATGCGGGCCAGCTTGGCGGCGGCGGCGACCGCGCCGTCGCGCCGGGGCTGCGGCGGCGCGCCCTCGGCGATGTGCGCGGCCATGCCGCTGAACGAGCCGCGGTCCTGCTCCCACCGCGACGCCACGCCGGCGCCCGCCTCCAGCCCGGCGAGCAGGTCGATCGCCTGCCACATGAGCCGCCACCCGGGCTCCAGCTGGGTGCGCAGCGCCTCCGTGACACGTTCGGCCGAGCCGCTGTCCATCGCCGGCGCGAGCACCTCCGCGTCGAACCCCGGGTCGGTCGCCGGCCCGGCGGGCGGCCAGATCAGCGGGTCCTCGGCGTCGTCGCTCGGCCCGGTGGTGATCCAGGCCAGCAGCGCGGCCAGGTTGGCGTCCTCCAGGCCGCTCTGCCCGCTGGCCCAGTGCCGGCCTAGCTCCTCCGTCATGGCCGGCATCAGCGACGAGCCAGGGTAGGCCGCCCGCTCCGCGAAATAGGTCAGCCACCGCCCCAGCAGCGGCACCGACTCCGGCACCGGGTAGGGCCCGTCGGCCCGGCGGAAGCGCATCGAGCGGCCCAGCAGCCGGACGAAGGCCACGCCCGCCGGGTTGGGTACGAGGATCTGCGGCGCGTCGATCGCCCGCTCGTACGGGTCGGCGTTCCTGCGCTCCACCGTCTCGGTGTCGCGCAGGAACCCCTCGACGTACGGCAGCAGCACCCCCGCCAGCTCGGCCGCCCACGCGAAGCGCAGGTCGCGGTTGCGCGGCTGGGTCACCACCAGCAGGCGCGGCCGGTCGCGGTCGGTGCCGAGCATGGCCGCGAGCGGCGCGGCGGCCTCGCCCGACAGCTTGAGCGGGATGAACACCATCGGCCGGTCCGCCAGGTGGCAGTGCCTGACGGTCGCGATGGGCTGCGCGATGCCCTCGTCCAGGGCCCGCAGCCGGGCGAGTGAGGTCAGCAGGCTCACGTGGGTCTCCCTCGCGGGCTCACGTCAGGCACTCCTTGCGCAGGCGTTCGGCGTTGCGGAGCAGCCGCGCGATCTCCTCCTGGCCCGCGGCGGGGTCGCGGGTGCCGTCGGCCAGGCCGAGCGCCTCCGCCACCGAGGCGACCCCGCCCAGCTCGTCGCGCACCTGGCGGCCGAGCAGGTCGGAGGCGCCCTCCTGCCGGGCCTCGTCGCGGCAGAAGAAGCACATGTCGCACGTGGACAGGCAGTCGGGGGCGTAGCGGGCGGTCGTCCTGCGCAGCGCGTCGGCCAGCTCGGCGACCGGCCTGGTGGGCCGGCCGTCGTCGTCCGGCCGCAGGTCGAACGTCAGATCGTCGGGCAGCCCTTCGAGCAGCCGGTCGAGGGCGGTCATCCTGGTGAGCTGGCGGCGCAGCACGGCGAGCTGCCTGCGCACGTCGACCAGCGAGGCGACGGGGCGGTTGGCGAAGTTCTCCGGGCAGACCAGCACCACGTCGTGCGAGACCTTCAGGGGGTCGTGGCCCAGCTCCTCCAGCAGCGTGCGCAGTGCCAGCACGTAGACGGCGGCCTGGCGGGCGGCCGCCGCCACCGCCGAGGGGTCGGCCTGCCCGTCGATCACCGCGAACGACTTGATCTCCACGATGTGGAAGCGGCCGCCGAGCTGGAACGCCACCACGTCCGGCTCCAGGTAGGCGGTGTGACCGGCGATCTCCAGGCTGAGCAGCGGGTGGTCGTACAGCGTGCCCGCGTCGTGCTCGTCGCGGGCGGCCCGGTCGATCAGCGTCCTGGTGTGGGCGTGGCGCAGGTGGGCGCCGACGTTCTCCACGTCGTGGTAGGCGACCTCGGCGACGGGCAGGCCGAGCAGCTCACGCAGCATCCGCAGCAGTTCCGCGCATCCGTCGGCCTTGACCAGCGCCTCGAACACGTTGCCGCGCGTGATCGCGAACGGCGACTGTCCGAACGGCGCGGGGAAACCGAGGTGCCGGGCGGCGGCGTCCTTGTCGACGCCGGCGCCGTCCATGAGGGCGCGGCGGGCGCAGCCGGGGTTGGCGGCCAGGGCGGCGATCGCGCGGGCGTCGTGAGGGCGCGGCGGCGTGACGCCCCGCAGCACGTCGAGCCGGGGTTGCAGGGTCACGGCCGCACTCCGTCCCGCGCGCTCGGCCGCCCGGTGCCGCCGCCTTCCTCCGCTGTTGTCGCCGCACTCCCTCGCGGGTTCGTCGGCCCGCTCCGCACGGCGCGCTTCAAGCCGCTCACTTCGCGTTCTCCTTCTTGATCGTGCCCAGCGTAGCGGCGCCGAACAGGCGGGCCGCGTCATCGAGCTGTGCCACGGCGCGTTGCGCCAGCTCGGCGCGGTCTCGCGTGTCGCGGTCGGCGTGCACGCGCAGCTCGGCCCTGGCCGCCTCGATCACCCTGCCGCGGTGCGGCGGGCCCAGGGTGCCGTCGGCCGCGCCGGGGATGTTCCTGGCCATCCTGACGAGTAACCTGTCCGCCCGCTCGTCGCCGGTCTCCTGCTCGGCCACCGCGATGGCGCAGGTCAGGAAGTCGACACGAGGGCTGAGCGGGCCGACCACGCGCCGTTCCAGCGGCCAGGCGCTGAGCGTCAGGAGGCCGCGGGCTGGGGAGAGGCGGTCGGTGAGCGCGGCGCACAGATAGTACGGCCGCCCGAACGGCGACGACCTGAACGAGCGCTCCTCGTCCCTGCGCAGGCTGGTGAGCCGGCTGCTGCTGATCGTGCCGCCGAAGAACGCGGCGCTGACGGCCACGATCAGTCGCGGCTGGGCGGCCGCCCCCAGCAGGCGCAGCCCCTGGTGCACCTGCTCGCGCACGGTGACCAGGAGCGGCGGCTCCTCCTTGGCGGGCTGCTCGCCGCTCACCAGGGCGTCCCAGGCGTGCTCGGCGCTGCGCAGCTCGGCCCGCAGGACGCGGGCCTTGGCGGCGTCCCTGGCCCGCACCGCCTTGCGGACGCCCGCTCGCAGCTCGTCGATTCGCCGCTCGAGGTCGTCCAGCCGGTCACTCATGGCGCGACTGTATCAACCATCCCAGTATTTTCCAGTAATTTCATGATTTCGCGGCAGTCTAGTGATCTACACTGTAAAGGCGCCCGCCGGGAACGAGCACGATCACGAGGCCGGGGACGCCACGACCTCGAAGCCTCGCTCGACGAGCGGGTGCGTGACGCGGCCGACACCCGCCCTCAGCTCCAGCACGCTGCCGCCGGGCGGGGCCGGGGCCCGTGCCAGAGTTGCGCATGCCTCGAAACCATCCCGCCGGGAAGACGGGGCACGTGATCAGACGTCATTCCGTCCCGATCCGGATCCCGTACGCTCGCCCGCCTTCGCCGGGTGGTGATCCACGACGTGCCGTCGATCCGCTAGGGTGGCTTCCCCTTTGTGAAAGAAGTCGGAATGTCGCACATTCATATGGTTTTGTCCGCCGTGGGGGATCATCCCTATCCGCTGATCCGAGGGGGCGGGCTGTTCCTGATCGGCGTCGGCACCGGCTTCCTCCTGAGCTGGACCTTCCGCGCGTACTGGCTGCAGTTCCTGATCGGCGGCTTCGCCGCCGGGTTCGTCGGCAGCGGCCTGAGCGCGCTGCTGCCCAGCCTCGGCTCGCCGTCGTTCGCCCACATCGCCGGGCTCGTGGGGTCGTTCGTGCTCGAAGCCGGGCTGATCTACCTCGTGCTCTCCAGGACCAAGGGCGCCGATGACCGCACGGTCCTGTTGTGGATCCTGTTCGTGGTGGGCGTGCACTTCCTCCCGATGGGGATGGCACACGGCCCGCTGATCACCCTCCTCGGCGTGCTCACCCTGGCCAACGCGGCCGCCGGACTGCGGACCAGGGCCCCGCTGCCGGTGTTCGGCGTGACCGACGCGCTGCTCAAGCTCGGCTTCGGCGCGGTGATGCTCCTCGGGTACCCGGCGCTGACCTTCGCCTGAGCCCGTGCGGAGCTCGACGCGCCCGGCCGTCCGCGTACATCCGCGAATCCCCGCACGCCGCTGAGCTGGCCCGATAAGGTTTCCGGCGAACACAGGGGCGGGTACGGCGGCGGGAGGGCGGGGCGGCACGTGAACCACGGGACCCGGCAGGTGATGGGGGCCGTCGCCGGACTGACCGCGCTCATCCCCGTCTACTACCTGACCGAGGCGGCCGCCAGGGCCCTGCGCGCGGGCGTCGCCACGTTCGGCCCCGCGCCGGCCGGCCTGGCCTGCCTGGGGGCGGTGGCCGTCATCGTCACCGTCCTCACCGCCTGGCCCGCGGCGGCGCTGTGCTGCGGCGTGCCGCTGGCGTCGGCCGGTCTCCTGTTCGCCCTCGACGTGGACGCGGCGCTCGGCGCCGCCGGCCGCCTGCCCTGGGCCGGAGCGGGCGGGCTGCCGTGGTCGCGGCCGGACGGCGGGCCGTGGGCGCAGCCGGGCGAGCCGCCCGGCACGCTGGCCGGGGTGACAGGCCTCTACCTGCTCATCGGAGCGCTGCTGGTGCTCTCGGCGCTGGTGCCCGTCCGGTTGCGATCTATCCTGGGAAGGTGAGCGGGCGGGATCCGGATCGGCGCAGGGCGCTGCTCGACGCGGCCGACCGGGTCATCACCGACGACGGCCCCGAGGCGTCGATGGCGGCCATCGCCGCCGCGGCGGGCGTCACCAAGCCTGTCCTCTACCGCCACTTCGGCGACAAGAGCGGCCTCTACCAGGCGCTGGCCGACCGGCACGTGCGCACGGTCATCGGCCGGCTGCGGCCCTGGCTCGCCGCGCCGGGCATGGACCCGCGCGGCCGGGCGCGAGCCGCCATCAGCGTCTACCTCGACCTGATCTCCGCCAATCTCAACCTCTACCGGTTCCTGTTCCTCCGGGCCGGGTCCGAGGACACCGCGATCCGCTCCCGCATGACCTCCCTGGTGCGCGGCCTGGGGGAGGAGCTGGGCGCGGTGCTGGCCGCCGAGGGCGCGGTGGCCGATCCCGTGCGGGCGCAGGTGCTCGGGCACGCCTTCGTCGGCATGGTGCAGACGACCGGCGACTGGTGGCTGGAGCATCCGGAGGTGGACCGCACACAGGTGGTGGAGGGGCTGGTGGACGTGATCGCCGCCGCGGTCTCCGGCGCTAGGGCCCCGCACGCCGCGGGCAAGGACTGAGAGACGCCCTTCACCCGCGGGCCGTGCGCTCGCGCACCATCTGGAGCAGGTCCCACTCGTTCTGGCACACCCGCCGCCCGATCGCGGCCAGCTCGACCGACCGCGCGCCGCCGCGCAGGTGCCGCATGGTCTGCATGACGCAGATGACACCCCACTTGAGCACGCCGAACGTCTCCCACCAGCGCAGCGCCTCCCGGTCCACCGGAGCGCCGCCCGCCCGCTCGTACGCCTCGACCAGGTCGTCGTAGTGCCCGAACCCGCCCACCGGCAGCGGCGAGCCGAACCGCCACGCCTTCACGCACAACCACCCGAGGTCCTCCAGCGGATCGCCGGCGTGGGCGAGCTCCCAGTCGAGCACCGCTCTGATCCCCTCGGGACCGACGATCAGGTTGCCGTTGCGGAAGTCGCCGTGCACGACGGTCGTCCGCGAGCCGGGCGGCCGGTCGGCGGCGAGGCGGCGCAGGGCCAGCTCGAACACCGGATGCGGCTCGCCGAGCTGGTCGAGCAGGTCGCGCCAGCGCAGCAGGGGATCCTCCTGCTCCTCCCGTGGCGCGCAGGAAAGCGGCATCCGGTGGACGGCCGCGAGCGCCCGCCCGCACTGGGCGGCCAGCAGGGGCCTGGCCGCGGCGCAGGCGTCGTCGCGCAGGATCCTGCGCGGGATCGTCTCGCCGGGGATTCGGGTCATGAGGAGGTACGACGAGCCGGAGGCGACGATCCCCGGCACCGGCACACCCGCGTCCGCCGCGGCCCGCATCAGCCTCGCCTCGGCGGCCAGGCCTGCGCCGACCTCGGCCTGCGGGGCCGTTCCCGGCGAGTCGAGCCGCAGGACCAGCTCGTGCCGGTCCCCGTCCGGGCCGGTGACGTCGAGGGCCCAGGTCTCCCGTGACGCCCCGCCCGGAAGCCTGACGCTCGACGTGACGCGCGTGCCCGGGCCGAACGCCTCGGCGGCGATGGCGTGCGGGTCATTCACCGGAGGCCGAACTCCCAGGTGCCGCCCGCCGCGTACGTGCCCAGGACACGGCGGCCCACCGCGTCGATGTGCACCTCGTCGGGCCCGTCGTAGATCCGCCCGGCCCGCGCGTGCCGGTACATCCGATCCAGCGGCGTGTCGGGGGTCAGCCCGGCGGCGCCGTACACCTGGATGGCCCGGTCGATCACGTTGTGCAGCATGCGCGCCCCCACCACCTTGATCGCCCCGATCTCCACCCGCGCCTGCGAACCCGCGTCGATGGCCTCGGCGGCGTCGAGCGTGAGCAGCCTGGCGGCCTGGATCTCGGCGTAGGAGTCGAACACGTGCTGCCGCATGAACTGCTTGGCGGCCAGCGGCTCGCCGAACGCGGTCCGCTCGTGCATCCTGCGGCACATCAGGTCGAACGCCCGCTGGGCCTGCCCCAGCCAGCGCATGCAGTGGAAGATCCGGCCCGGCCCGAGCCGCTTCTGCGCGATGACGAACCCCTGCCCGCGCGGCCCGAGCAGGTTGCCGGCGGGCACGCGGACGTCGTCATAGAGCACCTCGCAGTGCGCCCCGTCGAGCCCGAGCACGGGCGTCTCGCGCACGATCGTGTAGCCGGCCGTGCCGGTCGGCACCAGGATCATGGAGAACGCCAGGTGCGGCGGAGCGTCCTGCTCGGTCCTGCACATCACGGTCGTGTACGCCGCCCGAGACGCTCCCGTGGTGAACCACTTGTGCCCGTTGATCACCCATTCGTCGCCGTCCAGCACGGCGGACGTCGCGATCTGCGTGGGATCGCTGCTCGACACCGCCGGTTCGGTCATCGCGAAGCTGGGCCAGATGTCGCCGCGCACCAGCGGCTCGAGATAGCGTTCCCGCTGCTGAGGCGAGGCGTGCTCGTGCAACATCAGCGAGTCCTGGAGGGTGAAGGTGCCGAGCGCCAGCTGGCCGTACTCGCTGCGCCCCTGCACCTCGTTGACGTAGACGTAGTCGAGGAACGGCAGCCCGCCGCCGCCCAGCTCACGCGGATGGCCGAGCGCCCACAGGCCCTCCTTCTTCGCCTCGGCCCGCAGCTCGTCCAGGGTCTGCGCGGCCGCCGGCCCGCCCGCGTGCAGCACCGGCTCCGCCGGCTCCACCCGCTCGGTCATGAACGCGTGCACGGCGTCGCGGACAGGGCGGACCCGGTCAGGTACGGCGAAGCTCATGCAAGGATCTCAACGCCAAACCGTTGCCCAGTCAACCATCCTCAGGGCAGCCAGCTCACCTTGCCGCGCAGGAAGGCGTACCCGACGAAGGCCACGGCGTCGATCAGCGTGTGCGCCACGATCAGCGGCATCGCCCGCCCCCAGCGCTGGTACAGCCGCCCGAACACCACGCCCATCACCACGTTCCCGACGAAGCCCCCGAACCCCTGATACAGGTGGTACGACCCCCGCAACACCGACGACACCGCGACGGCCTTCCACGGGGACCAGCCGGCCTGCCCCAGCCGGTGCAGGAGATATCCGGCGACCAGCACCTCCTCCAGCACGCCGTTCTGCGCGGCGGCGAGCAGCAGCACCGGCACCTGCCACCACACCTCGGGCAGCGCGCCGGGCACGACGGTCAGGTTCACCCCGGCCGCCCACACCGCGAGGTAGAACGCCAGCCCCGAGCCGCCGATCGCGGCCGCCAGCGCCGCCCCGCGCAGCAGGTCGCCCCCGGGCCGGCGGAAGTCGGCGCCGATCGTGCGCAGCGACTCGCCCGACCGCACCAGCAGGTACGCCACCAGCCCGACCGGCGCCACCGCGATCGCGATCTGCACGAGCTGCAACGCCAGGTCCAGCCAGGGCCGATCCGGCGCCATCGACCCGACGAGCACGGCCTGCTGGCCCTTCAGCTCCTTCGGCGCCGTGAGCGCCCCGATCAGCCGCACGATCGCCACCAGGGCGCTGGCGCCGAGCGAGACCGACAGCACGACGATGACCTCGGCCCGGATGAGGCGGGGCCCGAGCACCGGGGCGGGCGCGAGCGGAGACTGTGTGGTCATGGCCGCAGATTAGCCTCTCCATGATCGGATGCGAATAAAAGCCCCATACCTTCGCCATACCGTCGGACGTGTCCCGGTGCCTTCGCCCGGCGTCCCGCCGAACCTACTCTGGACGGGTGAGCCCTTCCAACCCGCACGACGTGCCCACGGCGGCGCAGCTCGTCGCCGCGGTCCGCGACTTCCTCCAGATCGACGTGCTCCCCGCCGTGGACGGCAGGACGCGCTACCACACCCGGGTGGCGATCAACGTGCTCGGCATGGTGGAGAGGGAGATCGAGCTCGGCCCCGGCCAGGCGGGCGAGCACGCGGCCCGGCTGGCCGCCCTCGGCGTGGACGACGACGCCGAGCTGGCCGCCGCCATCCGCGAGGGCCGCGTCGAGGACGGTGAGGCGCTCATCTCCGCGCTGGAGCAGGCCGTGCTGGCCAAGCTGGCGGTGGCCGACCCGGACTACCCGGCGACCGGCTGACGGCCACCCGCCCGGCCCTCGGTTACCGGCCCGGACGTGGGACCGGCGCCGGACGCGTGCCGGCCCGCCCCCCCCCGCAGGCGATGGGGGAGCGGGCCGGGACGCCGTCGCGTCAGTGGGAACCGGACAGGTCCAGGTCCTTGACCTTCGGCTCGCCCTCGTCGGCGAAGTAGTCGTCGCGCGCGGTCGCGTCGTCGCCGTCGGCCACCTTCGTGGCGCGGAACAGCAGCGTGCCGAGCACCGCCACCACGAGGTTGACGATCAGCGCCAGGAAACCGGCGTAGACCGTCATCTTGGTGTCGAAGCCCAGGTTCGACAGCCCGAACGCCGAGCCGCCGAAGTGCGCCTTGCCGCTGGCGGGGTTGGGGATCAAGTAGAGCATCCACATGCCCGCCGCCAGGCCGGCCGCCCAGCCCGCGATCAGGCCGCCCTTGTGGAACCAGCGCGTGTAGAGCCCCAGCGCCACCGACGGCAGCGTCTGCAGGATGATCACGCCGCCGATGAGCTGCAGGTCGATCGAGAACTGCGGGTCGAGCAGCAGGATGCACAGCACCGCGCCCACCTTGACCACCAGTGACACGACCTTGGAGACCTTGGCCTCCTGGGAGTCGGTGGCGTTCTTGTTCACGTATTCGCGGTAGATGTTGCGGGTGAACAGGTTCGCCGCCGCGATCGACATGATCGCCGCGGGGACGAGCGCGCCGATGCCGACGGCGGCGTACGCGACGCCCGCGAACCAGTCGGGGAACATCTGGTCGAACAGCACCGGCACGATGGTGTTCGCGTCGGCCTTGCCGTTCTCGCCCACGATCGGCTTGGTGCCCGCCGCGATCGCCATGAAGCCGAGCAGCGCGATGAGGCCCAGCACGAAGCTGTAGGCGGGCAGCGCCGACATGTTCCGCTTGATGACGTTGCGGTTCTTCGAGGCCAGGACGCCCGTGAGGCTGTGCGGGTAGAGGAACAGCGCCAGCGCCGAGCCGAACGCCAGCGTCACGTACTGGAGCTGGTTGCCGGCGTTGAGGATGTAGCCGTCACCCTGCGCCGGCGTGGCCTCGAACTTGGCCTTGGCCGCGTCGAAGATGGAGTCCCAGCCACCCAGGCGCGACGGGATGTAGATGACCGCGGCCAGGATCACGATGTAGATGAGCGCGTCCTTCACGAACGCGATCAGCGCGGGGGCGCGCAGCCCCGACTGGTACGTGTACGCCGCGAGGATCGCGAACGCGATGATGATCGGCAGGTGGCCGGTGATGCCCATGGCCTTGAGCACCGCCTCGATGCCCACGAGTTGCAGCGCGATGTACGGCATCGTGGCCACCAGGCCGGTGATCGCGATGGCCAGCGCCAGCGTCGGCGAGCCGAACCTGGCCCGTACGAAGTCGGCGGGCGTGACGAACCCGTGCACGTGCGAGACCGACCACATCCGCGCCAGCACCAGGAACACCAGCGGATAGACGACCACCGTGTACGGCAGCGCGTAGAAGCCCAGGGCGCCGGCGCTGAACACCAGCGCGGGCACCGCCACGAAGGTGTAGGCGGTGTAGAGGTCGCCGCCGACCAGGAACCAGGTGATCCACGAGCCGAAGTTGCGCCCGCCGAGGCCCCATTCCTTGAGGCTGGCCAGGTCGTCGGGCCGCCGCCAGCGCGAGGCGATGAAGCCCATCCCGCTGACGAGGACGAACAGCAGGGTGAAGACGACCAGCTCGGTCACGTGCCCGCTCATTTGGTCATCCTGTAGACGATGGTGGTGCACGCGACGCCCACCACGATGAAGGCGAGCTGGAGCCAGTAGAAGAGCGGGAAGCCCAGCAGGCGGGGCTCGTCGGCGTTGAACAGGAACGTCAGCAGCGGCAGCACGATCGGCACGACGAGCAGCCAGTTCCATGGGCTGCGGTCGGTGCGTGGCTGCCCGGGTTCGCCGGTAGTCATCGACCCTCCGATGAATGGATCAGAGCCGCTTGTGACAGGCTCCTGACGATTAGTCAGCAGAGGGAGAGTAACTTCGCGGGGATATGTAACCCAATGTCCGGCATATTACGGTTTGGCCTAAATGTCGGCAGGGCTCCCGGCATCTGAGACGCCTGGGCCCGGGAAGGTCACGTCGCCCGTACAGACCCTAGTGACAGGCGCGCCGCGAGCGTGAGACCTGATCGCCGAGCGGTCGGTCGGGTGCGCCGAACGGTTCGCCGGAAAACATGACATGAGATGTCCTCTTTTCGCGCGACGATCGGCCGCATGATTGTCGTAGTGGCGGGCGCGACCCGCGGAACAGGACGAGGCATGGCGGTCGAGCTGGGCGCGGCCGGGGCGACGGTGTACTGCACGGGCAGGAGCACCCGCGCGGGACGCTCGGAGATGGACCGCCCGGAGACCATCGAGGAGACGGCCGAGCTGGTGACCGCGGCCGGCGGCACGGGCATCCCGGTCCAGACCGACTTCCTGGTGCCGGAGCAGGTGGCGGCGCTGGCCGCGCGGGTCGAACGCGACCACGGCCGGCTCGACGTGCTGGTCAACGACGTGTGGGGCGGCGACCACCTGTGGGAGTGGGACACGCCCGTCTGGAAGCACGACCTGGACAACGGGCTGCGCCTGCTCAGGCTGGCCATCGACACCCACATCATCAGCGCCAGGCACCTGTTCCCGCTGCTCGTCAGGAACGAGGGCGGGCTCGTGGTGGAGGTCACCGACGGCACCCGGGCCTACAACGAGACCCACTACCGGGAGAACGTCTACTACGACCTGGCCAAGTGGTCGGTGAACCGGCTGGCGTTCGCCTGGTCCACCGAACTGCGCCCGTACGGCGGCACGGCCGTGGTGGTCACGCCGGGATTCCTGCGCTCGGAGGCGATGCTCGAGCACTACGGCGTCACCGAGGACACCTGGCGGGAGGCGACGATGGAGAGCGAGCACCGGCGCGCCTGGATGGTCTCCGAGACGCCCGCCTACATCGGCAGAGGCGTGGCCGCGCTCGCCCAGGACCCGGACAAGGCGCGCTGGTCGGGCCGATCGGTGAACAGCGGCGACCTGGCCGACGCGTACGGCGTCACCGACGTCGACGGCAGCCGCCCCCAGGTGTGGCGCTACATCACCGAGGTCCTCGACAAGGGCGGCGACGCCGGCTGGCAGGCCTACCGCTGACGCTCAGCGGCCATAGAGCGCGGCCATGCGGGCGGCGGCGTCGGCGAGCATCGCGCGCAGCTCCGGCGGGTCGAGCACCTCCGCCTCCGGCCCGAACCGCAGCACCTGCGAGTACGCCACCTGCGCCGACTCCACCGCCAGCCGCACGGTGCCGTCGGGCTGGAGCGAGGCGAGCGCGTCGTCGACCGCGGCCGGGTCGGCGACGTGCCGCAACATCCGCACCCCGCGCTCGGTGAGCCGCAGCGTGATCGTGTCCCTGAGCAGCGAGCGGCTGAACTCCGCAGACCGCCCGGCCCAGAAGGCGGCCAGATCGAAGCCGGGGTCGCGGTCGAAGGGTTCGGCCAGCTCGGTGACCTCGCCGAACCGGTGCACCCGGAAGATGAGGAACCGATCCGCGCGCCGGGCGGCCAGATACCAGGTCCCCGCCTTGAGCACCAGTCCGTACGGCTCCAGCGTGCGGGCGGCGCCCTTGTAGACGGCGCGGACGCGGCGGTCGCTCCACACGGCCCTGGCCAGCGGCCCCAGCGCGGCCGGGGGCGGGTCGTCGCCGGCGAACCAGCCGGGCGCGTCCAGGTGGAAACGTTGCGCGGCGACCACCGGAGCGTCGCGCAGGGCGGGGGAGAGGGCGGCGGCGGCCTTCAGCCGGGCCGTGGCCGCGACCTCCGCCAGGCCCATCTCCCGCAGCGCCCCCGGCACCCCCGACAGGAACAGCGCCTCCGCCTCCGCCCTGTCCAGCCCGGTCAGCCGCGTGCGGTAGCCGTCGAGCAGCCGGTAGCCGCCGCCCCGCCCCCGGTCGGCGTAGACGGGCACGCCCGCCTCCGACAGCGCGAGCATGTCGCGGTGCACCGTCCGCTCCGAGACCTCCAGCTCGGCGGCGAGCTCGGCCGCCGTCATCCCGCCCCGGCCCTGCAGCAGCAGGACCAGCGACATCAACCGCGAGGCGCGCACAGCGGCAACACCACGGCGGAGGGACGCTCGGGGGAGTGGAACACCTCGACATCGGCGGGCACCGGCTCGCCGTCCGAGCCGTCGGCCGCGAGCGGGCGGCCCGTGCCGGTGTTGCGGGCGATCGTCGGGTACGCCCCGGCCGCCACGTGCAGCCTGATCCGGTGCTCGCGCCCGAACCGATGCGCCATCGGCCACAGGTCCACCTCCACCCTGCGCACGCCATCGCCGTCCCCCTCGCCCGGCCCCAGGCGGCGCACGCCCTCGCACACGTTGATCGAGCGCCCGTCCGGGTGCACGTCGCACACCCGCACGACGACGTCCACGTACGGGGTGCTCGACCGGACGAACAGCTCCGCGCGGACCGGGCCGATCATCTCGACCGCCTCCCTCAACGCCGGCGAGCTGTAGACCAGCACGTCGCGGCGCTGCTCCAGCCGCCGCTGGTCGCGCGGCCTGGAGTCGCCGAGCAGCACGGGCCCGCCGATCACGGGCGTCGGGTGGGCGGGGTGGTAGCGGAAACGGTCGGGCCCGGCCTCGCGCGGGCCGTCCACCCCGAGGCCGAACCCGTGCTGCAGGTGCCAGCGCTGCTCCCGCATCCCGGGCACGGGCCAGTCGGAGTGGTCGCGCCACTGCCCGGCGCCCGTCACGTAGATCCGCACCGGGTCGGGGCGCAGCCGTGAGGAGTCGCCGAGCAGGTGCGCGCGGAACCAGGCCGTCGCCTCGGCCAGCGTGGGACGCCCGTGCCGGGCGTCGATGTGGTACCACGGCCCGATCGTCAGGTAGGGCCGCCGACCCGCCGCCCGCAGGGCCGCGTAGTCCTTGAGCTGCCAGGGGAGGAAGACGTCGTACCAGCCGCCGAGCATCGTGACCGCCGCGTCCACCTCGCCCACCTTGGGGGAGAAGTCACGCTTGTCCCAGTAGGGGACGTGCGGGTCCTCGTGGTGCGCGATCAGGTCCTGGTAGAAGCGGAGCGGCCGCCCCGCCGAGACCACGTCCAGCTCGGCCACCGGGCGGCCCGACAGGACCGCCCTGCGGGTGAGCCGGGGCGCGGTCAGCACCGAGGCGCCGCCGAACCGCCGCGACATGCCGTCGGTGAGCGTCGTCCAGCTCAGCGCCGACTCCAGCGCGAACGCGCCGCCCACGTAGGCGGCGTCCCGGAACTGGGAGGCGGTGATCTGCAGGGCCATCGCCTTCAGCTCCGGCCCGGCGTAGGGCGCGATCGCCCACTGCGTGTAACCCAGGTAGGAGGGGCCGAACATGGCGAACGAGCCGCCGTACCACGGCTGCTCGCGCAGCCACGCCACGGTGGCCAGGCCGTCGTCGTGTTCGTCGCCGAGCGGGTCGAGCAGGCCGCCGGAGCCGAAGCCGCCGCGGCAGCTCTGGATGACGACGTGGAAGCCCTGCCGGGCGAAACCACGGCCGTAGACCAGGCCGAGCCAGCCGCGCCGGCCGTACGGCGAGCGCATCAGGATGACGGGGGCCGGCTCGCCCGAAGCGGGAGCGTAATGGTCGGCCAGCAGGGTCACGCCGTCCGGCATCGGCACGGGAAGATCACGCTGGACCCGCACACGTCTCATGTACTTACCAGTAACAGACGCGCCCGCGGAGGTGGTACCCGGGGGTGGAAGCGCCCGCCCCGCGCGGCGCGGGGCGGGCGCGATCGTCACCGGAGCGCTACTTCTTGTCCGGGCGTTCCGAGATGCGCACGGCGTTGACGAGCGTCGACCCCTCCCGCGTCGCGAAGCGCACGTTGAGCTGGCCGTCGGTGACCTTCACCGTGTACTGCCTGGACACGGCCGTGTACGTGCCCGCCTCCAGGGCCAGGTCGAGCGCCGGGATCGCGAGCTGGCCCTCGACCAGCACGTCGAAGACCCGCCGGCCCATCTGCATGTTGCGGATCTCGGCGAAGTCCAGCTCGACGGTGTACGTCCCCGCGGGAACGCCGTCGAAGCGGTACTCCAGCATGTCCTCCCTGGCCGTCCTGAACAACGACTGGTCGTCGGTGCCGCGGATGGTCCTGGACGTGCTGCGCGTCCGGCTGCGGTCGGCGACGTAGCCGTGGCCGCCCGGGGCGTACTTCCTGTCCCGCGTCCAGACGTCACCGGCGTCGTCGGTCACGTTCCTGGAACCGCCCACGTCGACGGCCACTTGGTGCTTGGGCACCACGACCGTCACCGCGATCTCGATCGTCGGCTGCCGGCCACTGGCCGACTTCACCAGCAGCGTCCCCTCGCGTACGGCGCCGGGGGCGACGCCGTCGCTGTCGACCGTCACCTCCAGCTCCACCGACGTGCCCGTGGCCAGCTCGCCCGCCGCCGGCGTCACGGTGAACCACTCGCCGCCCGTCACCGTGTACGGCGTGGGCGAGCCCAGGTTCGTCAGCTCCAGCGTCCGGGTGCGCGTGGAGTCGGACGGCAGCACCACGGTCAGCTCCGCGGCCGACGCGCTCACCCGTCCGGTGACCAGCGCCGTGTCGATCGACGTCACGACCGTGGGCGCGACCGTCACCGGCTGCGTGAACGTGCCGTAGTGCTCCTTGGACACCTCGACCTCGTAGTCGCCCGCCAGCACCTGGCCGTAGAAGCGGCCGTCCTCACCGGTGGTGAACGTGGCCACGTCGCCCACCTTCACCGTCGCCCCGGCCAGCGGCTCGCCGTCGTTGGCGTCGGTGACCGCCCCGGTGACGAGGCCGTGCCTGCCGGCCGTGAACGTCAGGGCCTGCCCGGCGGACAGCACCGCCTCCTGGTAGGCGTAGAGCAGCCCGTCGTCGCCCGCGGCGTTCTCCACGCCGATGGTGGCGCTGGTGCCCTGCTCGCGCTCGCTGTCCACGTCCTTGTACCGGAAGCCGATCGAGCCGTTCTCGCCCAGTAGCGCCGCGAACGACAGCCGCTGGGCCGTGTCGTTGTAGAAGGTGACGTTGCGCCACTCGATGACGAACGTGCGGTTCGGCGCCGTGCCCGTCACCGCCGTGTAGACCCCGCCCTGGTCGTCCACCTTGAGGTCGTCCCAGTACGGGTAGACCGCGTTGTTCGGGGTGCCCGAGGACGGGAGCGTGCCGTTGCCGGCGGAGGTCACCCGGTCGGCGGCGAAGGTGGCGAACCCGTTCGTGGCGATCCAGGCCTTCGTGTGGCCGGTGCCGTAGAACGGGATCGCGAACGGCAGCGTCACCTGCTGGGCCTCGTCGTCGCCGGTCAGCGCCAGCTTCTCGGTGCCCGCCACGTACGCCTGGTCGCCGATCGCGCAGGTGTAGCCGAAGTTGTCGCCGCGCAGCGGTAGCTCCACGTCCTTGACCACGTCGCCGGCCACCGTCACCTCGGCCGTCGCGCCGCTGGAGCAGCGGGAGACGGGGGTGACGACCAGCTCGTGCTCGCCGTGCGGCAGCGTCAGGCTGTAGCGGCCCGACGCGTCGGTCACCGCGCTCACCGGCGTGCCGGTGGCCGCCACCGTCGCGCCGGCCTCCGGCGTGCCCGCCGTGGTGACCGTCCCGGACACCACGCCCGACGCCTTCCTGGCCATGGTCACGTCCGCGGTCGCCGTCCGCCCGGCGGCGACCGTCACGGCGGCGGTGGCCGTGTCGTAGCCGAACTTCCCGGCGCTGAGCTCGTAGTCGCCCGGCAGCAGGCGGGGGATGGCGTACGCGCCGTCCTCGCCGGTGGTCACGCTCCGGGTGAGCGGCCCGGTCACCGTGATCGTCGCCCCGGCCACCGGCTCGCCGCCCGCGGTGACGGCGCCCTCGAGCGCGCCGGTCTCCCCGGTGGGAGCGGCCTGAACGGCGGCGAAGGTGTCGAGCCTGCCCTCGCCCCACACGTTGTTGTCGGCGGCCGTGCCGCCGCAGCTGGTGTCCTCGACGTCCACAGCGGTGGTGTCCAGCAGCGGCCGGGTGCCCTCCACGTCACCCGCGAGGGCGGGCGAGGCCGACCAGATCAGCGCCACCGTGGCCGCCACGTGCGGGGAGGCCATCGACGTGCCGGTGTAGGTGTCGTAGGTGCCGCCTGGCGTCGAGGAGCGCACGTTGACGGCGGGCGCGGCGATGTTCGGCTTGATCTCGCCGTCCTCGCCCGCGCCCTTGCTCGAATTGCGGTAGAGCGCGTTGTCGACGTCGAAGCCGCCCGCGCTGTAGCTCATGACGTACTGGCCGGGGGAGCCGGAGGTCTGGCAGCCGGGCCCCTCGTTGCCGTTGGCGAAGGCCGGGAAGATGCCCGCCGCGATCCACGCCTCGACGACGGGCTTGTACCACGGGTCGAACCCGTCGCCGCCCCACGAGTTGTTGACGATGTCGGGCGCCAGGTCGGGGCGCGGGTTCTCGCCGTTCACGTCGGTCGGGGCGAGCATCCACTGGCCGGCGGCGATCAGCGACGCGTCGCTGCAGAAGTTGGACTCGCAGCCCTTGGCCGCGATCCACCGGGCGCCCGGCGCGACGCCGATGCCGTTCGCGCCGACCATGGTGCCCATGGTGTGCGTGCCGTGGCCGTTGTTGTCGCACGGCGCGGGCGACGGGCAGACGCCGGCCGGGTCGAACCAGTTGTAGTCGTGGCTGAACGTGCCGTCCGCGTTCCTGCCCCGGTAACTGTCGACCAGCTCGGGGTGGTCGAACTGGGCGCCGGAGTCGATGTGGGCGATGACGATGCCCTCGCCCCGGTTGCCCAGCTCGTTCCAGACGCGCGGGGCGTTGACCCGGTCGATGTTCCACTCGACCGCGTTCACCCTGGCCTCGGCCTTGCCGGGCGTCGGCTTGGGGATCGCGACGGTGCGGATCGGGTCGATGCGGTCGACGTCAGGTAATTTGGCGATCTCGGCCGCCAGCTTCTCGTCCGCGGTGACCTGCACCGCGTTGACGATCCAGTACGGGGTGTACGCGGCGTGCTGGGAGTCCAGCAGCTTGCGTAAGCCCGCCTGGGAGCTCGTGGCCCGTTCGGTCTTGGCCTTGAAGACCTGCTCGGCCTTCGCGTCCTTGGTTTCGGCCCGGCGGGCGCCGCTCAGGTCGGCGGATCCCTTCATCCGGACCCAGAAGGTGGCCTTGTCGTCCTGCGCCAGCTGCGCCTGGACGACACTGTCGATCTTGCCCGGGTCGGGCGCCGCCTGGGCCGCCTGTGGGACGAGGAGGCCGGCGGCGGTGACGATCCCGGTGAGGATCGCACGCCAGCGGGGGGTGTGGGGCACGCGCTCTCCTTAGGACACAAGAGGTGATCTTTACGCCTCTGTGGAGAAGAGTGAAGATCTCCTGTCCGGAAAGCAAGACTTGTCATGAAATGTTACTTTGCGACAAAAAATGTAATCTGGTCAGCTGAAATGTCGCCATGGAGACCACGTCGCGGACCAGGTCCGTTCCGGCTCTTCGCGCAGGTGGGGCGGCTCCTCGGGAGGGCCGGACTAGCCCTCCGCTACCGCCGGGCGCCAGCCGAGCTGCCGCGCGACGCGCAGGAAGTAGGCCTTGATCTCGGCGGCGCTCTCGTCGTCGGGGTGGGTGCCCAGGTGGTGGAGCACGGCGCCGCTGAGCGCCTCCTGCACGGTGTCCAGGTCGACGCCGGAGGGAAAGCATCCGCTTTCGCGCGTGCGGAGCAGCAGCTCGCGCACCACCGCGGCCCGCCGCCCGCTGTTGACCTGGCGGTACGTCGTGGTCAGCTCCGGGTAGTCGTCACGTGCGCCGTAGACCCGGCGCAGCAGGCGGCGGTTGCGCGGCACCGCCAGATGGGCGGCCCACTCCTCGAGCATGTGGTCGATGTCCCGCCAGCCGGTGAACGCCGGGTCGTGGTCGTGGTTGGCCCACTCCAGGGCCCGTACCAGCAGCGCGGTCCTGTCGGCGAAGCGGCGGTAGACCGTCGCCCTGGTGACCCCGGCCCGCCTGGCGACCTGCTCGATGCTGGTGTGCCTGGCGCCCTGCTCGATGAGCACGTCGAGCGCGGCGGTCAGGATGGCCAGGTCCGCCTCCTGGCTGCGCGGCCGGCCGGCCGGCCGCTGGGACGTCGTGCGGTCGGCCATGTCGGTCGCTCCTCGTCATCCGTTGCGGGTCATCCGTTGCGGGTCATCCGTTGCGGGTCGCCGGCCCGCGGGGAAGGCGGCTCCGGAAAGGAGACCCGCGGGAAGGGCGGCCCGCAGGAGTCTAGTGAGCCGTGCCTCGCCGGTCGTTCAGCTCGCGCCCCAGGTGACCGGGAGGCGGTGGACGCCGTAGATGAGCATGTCGGTGCGGAGCGGCACCTCGTCCGGCTCGACGGCGAGCCGCAGCGACGGGAACCGCGCGAACAACGCCGGGTAGGCCGCCCGCATCTCCACCCGCGCCAGCTGCTGGCCGAGGCACTGGTGCACGCCGTGACCGAAGGCGACATGCCCGCCGCTCGGCCGGTGCAGGTCGAGGGTGCCGGGGTCGGGGAAGCGCTCGGGGTCGCGGTTGGCGGCCGGGATCGAGATGGTGACCGACTGCCCGGCTCGCACCAGCTCGCCGCCGAGCTCGACGTCCTCCAGCGCGGTGCGTACGAGGAAGGGGATGATGCTGAGGTAGCGCAGCAGCTCCTCCACGACCTGGTCGATCCGGTCCGGCTCCCCGCGCAGCACGGCGAGCTGCCCGGGGTGGCGCATCAGCGCGAAGGCGCCCAGCGCGATCATGTTGGCGGTGGTGTCGAGCCCGGCGCCCAGCAGCATGAAGCCGATGTTGGTCAGCTCCTCGTCGGTGAGGTCGCTCCTGGTCAGGCCGCTGAGCATGTCGTCGGTGGGTTGGGCCCGCTTGGCCAGGACCAGCTCCTTCATGTGCGCCTGCAGGGCGAGGAAGGTGGCGATCCGTTCCTCGCGCGGGAGGTCCATCCGCGTCATCCTGCCGCCCTGGGCCTGGAAGCGCTCGCTCTCCTCCTCCGGCACGCCGAGCAGCTCGCCGATCACCAGCGCGGGGATCGGCATCGCGAACGTCTCCACCAGGTCGGCGGGCGGCCCCTGCCGCTCCATGGTGTCCAGCTGCGCCGAGGTGAGTTCCTCGATGCGCTCGGTGAGCCGGCGCATCCTGCGCACGGTGAACTCGCCGGCCAGCAGGTGGCGGTAGCGCGTGTGGACGGGCGGGTCGGTCGAGACGAACATTCCGGGAGGCGCGGCCTGGGCGGGCCCCTGGCCGGGCTCCTCGACGGGGTGGTGCCGCAGCTCGGACCTGGCGCTGAAGCGCTTGTCGGCCAGCACGTCGCGCGCCAGCGCGTGGGAGGTCACCAGCCAGCCGCGGTGGCCGTCGGGGTAGGCGAGCGGGGTGATGGGCCGGGCCTGGCGCAGCTCGGTCAGGTCGCCGGGCGGGTCGAAGGGCGTGGGCCGCGCGGTGGGCAGCGTGATCGCTTCGGTCTCGGTCATCCGGGGGTCTCCTCTCGACCGGTGAGATTTGAATACAGTACAGCTCTGTATTGAAATTGGCGACACCGGGGGCGGCGGGCGGGTCGCGTTGCGCGATCATGGTGGGGGAGCTAACCTGTCCCCATGCGAAATCACGCTCAGCTCCAGTGGTGGCGCCGCTTCTAGGCGGCGCGTGTTTCGCATTCCTCAAAGGACGGCCGCCCCGGATGGCGGCCTTTCTCGTGTCCGCCCCCGGGGCTCATCGTGTTGACGTGATAAGGGGCAGCAAGTGGAGACGAGCGGATATACCACCGCGGGGGGCATCGTCGTCGAGCGCGAGACGCGCGAGGTGGACGAGGCGGCGCTCGAAGAGATCGTGACGGCCCTCGGAGAGAGACGCGGGGGAGCCTTCTCCTCAGGCATGGACTATCCGGGCCGCTACAGCCGCTGGGCGTTCGGCTACGTCGATCCCTGCCTGGAGCTGGTCGCCAAGGGCCGCACCATCGCGGCCATCGCGCTCAACGAGCGCGGCAGGGTCGTGCTGCCCGCCGTCGCCTCCTGCCTGCTGGCCGCGGGCAAGCCCGTCAGCGAGCCCACGGCCGACCGCGTCGAGGTGCACGTGGCCGAGCCCGGCAGCGATCCCGGAGATCTCCTGCCGGAGGAGATGCGCAGCCGGCGGCCCACCGTGTTCACCGCGATCCGCGAGGTCATCGCCGCCTTCAAGGGCGACGACCCCCACCTCGGCCTCTACGGCGCCTTCGGCTACGACCTGGCCTTCCAGTTCGAGCCGATCCGGCAGGAGCTCGTCCGCCCCGACGACCAGCGCGACCTCGTGCTGCACCTGCCCGACCGGCTCGTCGTGATCGACCGGCAGCGCGAGACCAGCCTCGAGTTCCGCTACGAGTTCACCGTCGACGGCGCCACCACCCGCGGCCTCGACAGGACGGGCGCCACCGAGGCCCCGGTCGCCCCCGCCCAGGTGCCGCCCGACCCGGAGAAGGGCGAATACGCCAAGGTCGTGGCCGCCGCCAAGGAGAAGTTCAAGCGCGGTGACCTGTTCGAGGTCGTGCCCGGTCAGGTCTTCCACGCCACCTGCGCCGACCCGTCCGCCTTCTACCGCGGCCTTCGCCAGAGCAACCCGGCCCCGTACGAGTTCATCATCAGCCTCGGCGAGGGCGAGCACCTCGTCGGCGCCTCGCCCGAGATGTACGTCAGGGTGAGCGGCGACCGTGTCGAGACCTGCCCCATCTCCGGCACCATCGCCCGCGGCAGCAACCCGGTCGAGGACGCCGAGGCCATCCGCACCCTCCTGTCCAGCGTCAAGGAGGAGTCGGAGCTGACCATGTGCACCGACGTCGACCGCAACGACAAGTCGCGCATCTGCGTCCCCGGCACGGTCAAGGTCATCGGCCGCCGCCAGATCGAGCTCTACTCCCGCCTGATCCACACCGTCGACCACATCGAGGGCCGGCTGCGCCCCGAGTTCGACGCGCTCGACGCCTTCCTGACCCACATGTGGGCCGTCACGGTCACCGGCGCCCCCAAGACGTGGGCCATGCAGTTCATCGAGGACCACGAGGCCACCACCCGCCGGTGGTACGGCGGCGCCATCGGCGTCATCGGCTTCGACGGCTCCATGAACACCGGCCTGACCCTGCGTACCGCCCAGATCAAGAACGGCGTGGCCACCGTGCGGGCCGGCGCCACGCTGCTGTTCGACTCCGACCCCGAGGCCGAGGAGCGCGAGACCGAGCTGAAGGCCAGCGCCCTGCTCGGCGCCCTGGCCGTGGTCGGGCGGACCGGCGCGGAGGCCGTCGCCGAGACCAGGGAGCAGCCGGGCCACGGCATGAAGGTGCTGCTCGTCGACCACGAGGACTCCTTCGTCAACACCCTGGCCGACTATTTCCGCCAGGAGGGCGCCGCGGTGACGACGCTGCGCCACGGCTTCCCGCCCCGCATGCTCGACGAGATCGCCCCCGACCTGGTGGTGCTCTCGCCCGGCCCCGGCTGGCCGACCGACTTCGGCATGTCGGCGCTGCTCGACCAGATCTACGCCCGCGACCTGCCGGTCTTCGGCGTCTGCCTCGGCCTGCAGGCCATGGTGGAGCACGCCGGCGGCACCCTGGAACTGCTCGACTACCCCGAGCACGGCAAGCGCGGCCAGGTCGCGCGGCTCGGCGACGGCGCGCTGCTGGAGGGCCTGCCCGCGGAGTTCACCGCGGCCCGCTACCACTCGTTGCACGCCAAGCGGCCCGGCGTCGTCGGCTTCACGCCGACCGCGCTCACGCCCGACGGCAACGTCATGGCCATCGAGGACACCGAGCGGCGGCGCTTCGCCGTGCAGTTCCACCCCGAGTCGATCCTGACGCAGGAGGGCGGCGCGGGCGCGAAGGTCATCGCCAACGTGCTGCGTCTCTGCCGCAGGTAAACGCCCGCGGGCGCGTGCGGGGCTCGCCTGGAGTTCCCCGCATGCTCCCCGCGGACCTGCCCGGCACGGTACGCGACGCGCTGCTCGCCCCGCTCGTCGACCACCACTGTCACGGGGTGCGGCGAGACGACCTGACCAGGCCCGAGAGCCGGGTTGTCCACCACGACGACCGCCGTCGGCGTCCCGTCGCCTGTCGAAGCGCTTCAATCGGTTCGGATGCGTGGCCGTACGACGGCGACCGGGCAGGATGCGTAGTGGAGGACGCCGTGGCTGACCGAACCGAGCACGGCCGAGCGGATCACTCCCCTTCCCCGCGAGCCCACGACGACCAGGTCGGCACGCGCGGACGCCTCGCACAGCGCCGCGACGGGATTGCCGCGGACGACCGATACGGTCACCTCGACCCTGGGGTGCCGGTTCGTCCATGGTGCCAGCACGCTGCGAGCACGTTCCTGCTGTGCCTGGGTGATGATTTCTTGGTCCGGCCTGCTGGATGGCATGTCCCAGGCGTGTACGACCCGCAGCCGGGCACCGCGTGCCTGTGCCTCCTCGAAGGCGTAGTCGAGGGCCGGGTGTACGGCGTCGTCGGGATTGAGCCCGGCCACGATCTCGCCCTGCACGATGGCGGGTGCGCCGTGGACCACCACCACGGGCCCCGCCACGTGCCCGGCCAGGCCCAGTCCAACCGAACCCAGCAGGAGCCCGGGGAAGCCGTCCAGGCCGCGGCTGCCCACCACGATGGCCTCGGCCTCGACGGCCTGCGCACGCAAGATCTCTGTGGTGTGGCCGTAGAGCAGTTCGCTGCTCACATGGACGTCCTTGCGAGATTCGGTGGCCAGCGCGGCGGCCTCGGCCAGCATCCGCTCGCCCTCCTCGCGAGCCGCGTCGTCGAGCGGGCGCTCATACGGTTTCCCACCGTGGACGGGCGGTGCCATGACGTGGATGATCCGCAGGTCGCATGCGCGTCGAGCCGCGACGTCGGCGGCCCACAGCACCGCGGCCAGCGCTGCCCGTGAGCCGTCCACGCCTGCGATGATTGGTTCGGACATACGGTCAGCCCTTCTCGGTCGGTTCCGCGGGCCGCAACAGGGCGCGTACGCCCTGCGGCAGCCGTCCACCTCCGCTCGTGGCGGGGCGCCAGGCCGGTCGGCTGCGACCTCCCACCGGCTTCCTGCTGACGGCCCTGGTCATGGGCTTGCGCAGATCGCCTCCACGAAGTGGCCGACCGTCTCTTCGGGCAGGTGCCGAGCCAGGTCGGCCTCGCTGATCAGCCCGACGAGCCGGTGCTGGTCGATCACCGGCATGCGGCGGATCCGGTGCTGCTCCATGGCTCGGAGTACCTGTTGGACGTCCGCGTCGGCCTCGATGGTGATGGGCGTGCCCTGAGCCAGTTCGCCCGCTGTGACCGTGTTCGGGTCGCCTCCGGTGGCGACGCACTTGAGCACGATGTCCCGGTCTGTGATGATGCCGTGGAGCCGGTCGTCGTCGCCGCAGATCGGCAACGCCCCGACGTCGAGTTCGCGCATGCGCTGCGCGGCGAAGGCGAGATTCTGGTGCTCACCGATGCACTCGACGCCTGGATGCATGATGTCCCGTGCCGTCGTCACAATTACCCCCCTCTGGGCGGTCCACCCTTTCCGAACCACCCATCCCTTCTCGGCACTTACCCCTCGGCTCTGCCTCCTATCAGGCATGACGGGATGGGCCGAAGGCTCCCAGGGGCGAAGCGAGCGACAACGCCGCCTGGCCCGGACGTGGAGGTGGTCCTCTTCGTCCACACCCCTCCGTTCGGCACGCTGCCGACCGGAGGGGTCATACGTCCAGGGTCACCGTGCAGGTCCACCTGTCTGCGTGGTGTTCGAAAGTCAGCTGATGCAGGGCGACGGCTTTGGGTACTGCTCCGGTCTGGGGCACGGCCGCCAGGTCGGCCATGGTCAGGTGGAGGCGCCGACGGTTCTGATCGTGTACGGCAGCCGCTTTGATCGGGATCCGTCCGGTGGTGTCCATCAGGTAGATGACCTCGTCCAGGACGGCCACCAGTTGATCTTGAGGGTCGCCGGGCTCGATGTCGACGTCGTGCTCGCCGGTGGCGGCGGCGCCGTCCAGGTCGAGAAAGCTGTCTGCCACGCCGAGCACCGCCTGGGCGATGCATTCCCCCTCCGTCGGTGCCCAGGCTTGGATCCGGGTGTCGGCGGTGTGGGGAAGCGTGCGGTGGCCGGCCTCGGCGCTCAATGGCGTTTCCCTTCTTCTCGTTCAGCCTTTGACGACGCCGAGGGGGACCAGGCGGGCGACCTTCCGGCACAGCCCCGCCCCCTCACTGGCGGTGACCACGGCGTCGACGTCCTTGTAGGCGGTGGGCGTCTCCTCGGCCAGCCCGCGCCAGCCGGCGCCGCGGACGACAATGCCTTGAGCCTCCAGGCGATCGCGCAGTTGCCGGCCGCTGACAGACCGCGCCGCCTGGTGGCGGCTTTGGGTACGGCCCGCGCCGTGGCAGGTGGAGTGGAACGCCTCACCGCCGGCGACGCCGGTGAGCACGTAGGAGGCGGTGCCCATGGTGCCCGGGATCAGCACAGGCTGGCCCACCGCGGCCAGATCGGCCGGGAGATCAGGATGGTAGGGCGGCAGCGCCCGGGTGGCGCCCTTGCGGTGGACGCACAGTCGCACGCCGTCGTGTGGTTCGACCTTGGCCAGGTTGTGTGAGACGTCGTAGACCAGATCCAGGCCGCCGTCGGCGATGTCGGCGAAGGCCCGCCGTGTGGCCTCGCCCAGCAGTTGCCGGTTGGCCCTGCCGTAGTTGGCCGCGGCGGCCATGGCCCCGAGGTACGCGCGGCCTTCGGGAGAATCGACCGGGGCACAGGCGAGTTGCCGGTCGGGCACGGTGATGCCGTAGCGCGGCATCACCTTTTCCATCGTACGTACGTGGTCGGTGCAGATCTGGTGGCCGAGCCCGCGGGAGCCGCAGTGGATCATCACGCACACCTGGCCGCGGCTCAGGCCGAACGCGGCCGCCACCGCCTCGTCGTAGACCTCCTGCACCGCCTGGACCTCCAGGAAGTGGTTGCCGGAGCCGAGGCTGCCCACCTGGCTCAGTCCCCGCTCCATGGCCCGGAAGCCGACCTGCGAGACATCGGCGTCGGTGACGGCGCCGAAGTCCTCGCAGCGCTCCAGATCCCGCGCCACCCCGTGGCCCTGCTCGACGGCGTACCGGGCACCTCCGCGCAGGACCTGTTCGAGCTGTGGCCGCCCGGCCAGGTGCCAGACGGCACCACGTCCGGTACCCCGCGGGATGACATGATCGAGGCGATCCAGAAGCCGGTTCATGCGAGGCGCGAGCCGGTCGCGATCGAGGTCGGCCGCGAGCAGCCGTACACCACAGGAGATGTCGAAGCCGACACCGCCCGGGGAGACCACGCCCCCGGCCGCGATGTCGGTGGCGGCCACGCCGCCGATCGGGAATCCGTACCCCCAGTGCAGGTCGGGCATGGCGTAGGAGGCCCGGACGATGCCCGGAAGGGTGGCGACGTTGACGACCTGCTGCAGCGCCTGGTCCTCCGGAATCAGCACGCGGGAGGCCAGGACGACGCCGGGCACCCGCATCGATCCTTGCCGCTCGATACGGAAGCGAAAGGGCGTCTCCTCGACGAGTTCGATCGTGTGTCCCATTTTCGTCCCGATGGCGCAGGTGCCGAGTAGGTGCGAGAGACCTGCCTGGAATCACCCCGGGCCGGTACCAGCGACAGCCTGAGAACTCCTAGCTCACGCGTGTTCCCAGATGGTCGGTGAACCAGTCGCGTGCCAGGTCGGCGACGGTTTCGAGTGCTCGGGGCTCTTCGAACAGGTGAGTGGCGTCAGGGATGATCTCCAGGTGGTTCTCGCAGCGCAACCGCTGTTGTGCCGTCTGGTTGAGGTCGAGCACCAGTTCGTCCCGGCTGCCCACGATCAGCAGCGTCGCCGCTCGTACCGCGGACAGACGCGGCCCGGCCAGATCCGGCCGTCCGCCTCGGGAGACGATGGCGGCCACCCGGCTGCCCGGTTCCGCCGCCGCCCACAGCGCGGCCGCCGCTCCGGTGCTGGCTCCGAAGTAGCCGACCGGCAGTCCTGCGGCCTGAGGCTGATCGCTGAGCCAGTTCGTCACCTTCGCGAGCCGTCCCGCCAGCAGCTCGATGTCGAACACGTTGCCGCGGTCGTACTCCTCCTCGGCCGTGAGCAGGTCGAACAGCAAGGTGGCCTGGCCCGCGCGGTTGAGCACCGAGGCCACGTACCGGTTGCGGGGGCTGTGCCGGCTGCTGCCACTGCCGTGCACGAAGACCACCACCCCCTCGGCCTCCTCGGGGACGAGGAGTTGCCCCGGCAGCCGGACCGGACCGACATTCACCATCACCTCGTCCACCTCGTCGACACTGCCCAGCTGATCAGACGTCACCGCGCCGGCCTTCCCGCCCACCGCGCCTTCGGCGGCGGTTGCGGCGGCCCGCCGCAGCAGTTCGACCACCTGCTCGTCGGTGATCTGGGTGAAATCGGCGTACCAGACGCCGATGGCCCACAAAGCGGCGGGTGTCTCCAGACAGATCACCTCGTCGGCGTCCTTGCGCAGGCTCGCGACGGTGTCCGGCGCGCCGACCGGGACCGCCAAGATCACTCGTGCGGCGCCGCGTGCACGCGCCACCTGGCAGGCGGCGCGAGCCGTGCTCCCTGTGGCGATGCCATCGTCGACCACGATGACCGTGCGGCCGGCGAGGTCGACCGGCGGGCGGTCATCGCGGAATCGGCGCGCCCGGCGCAGCACCTCGGCCCGCTCACTTTTTTCTACCGTGGCCATCTCCGACGGGGTCACGTCCGCCATCCGGACGACCTCGGGATTGATCACGCGTATGTCGCCCTCTCCGAGGGCACCGAACCCGAGCTCGGGCTGGTACGGCACCCCCAGCTTACGGACCACGATCACATCCAGCGGAGCGCCCAATACCCGGGCCACTTCGAAGGCCACGGGCACGCCGCCCCTGGGCAGCCCGAGAACGACCACATCCTCCTCGGTGGCCAGCCCGGTCAGACGTTCGGCCAGCCGCACACCCGCATCATGACGATCAACGAACATCGGCGTACCCGCCTCCCCCGACGCTTCACCATGCCTTGACACGAATCCCCACGCCCGTGGCGAAGGACACCCCTCTCATCACCATCAGCCGGTAAGGAGCTTGGTGCGTAGGATCCAAGGGCCCATTTCGTGATCCCATTCCGGGGTCACACCGCGCCAGGGCAAGGCGTGCATCGGCCATGACTGCGGGCCGGCAGACAGCGGTCAGAGACCGACCACGATGACGGGGACGCGTGCATGGTGGACCACGGCATGGGTGACGCTGCCCATGCCGAGCGGGGCCGGTGCTCCGCTGTGCTCCCTGATGATGACGAGATCGGCCTCGGCGGAGGCGTCGATCAGTGCCAGTGCCGGATGCCCGTGCATGTTCTGTGGGATGAGCGCGACGTCCGGGTACTTCTCCCGCCAGCCGGCGATGACCTCGGCGAGCAGGATCGCCTCCTCCTGGCCCACTTGGCCGGTGTCGTAGACGAGAGGTTGCATATCGCCCGGGAATCTTGTGGCGGGATGCACCCAGGCGTGGACCGCCTGCAAGGTGGCGTGGCGCAGTGTGGCCTCGCGGAAGGCGAAGTCCAGGAGGGAGTCTTGGCCGGGCTTTCCTGTGACACCCACGACGATCTGACCGCGCTCGCCGGCGTGCGTCTGCCGGATGACGGCCACCGGACACGGTGCTCTGGCCACGACGTCATGGCTGACCGAGCCCAGGAGCAGCTCGGTGAAGCCGCCACGGCCGCGGTTTCCCACGACCACGAGCTGCGCTTCTTCGGCCGCCCCGACCAGTGTGTCCGCCGGCCGGCCGGCGATGATGTCGGTGGTGATGCTCAGCCGCGGCCGGCCCGCCCTGGCGTGGACGGCGGCGTGGTCGAGCATTTCCCTGGCGGCGGCCTCCGCCCCTGTTCCCCACGAACGGGGTTCGGGGACGAGCGGTACGTCGTGGCCCCACCCGGGCACCGCGTACAACATCCGCAGCGGAGCGCTTCGGAGAGCGGCCTCCTGTCCGGCCCAGCTCGCGGCCTGCAGCGAGGGCGCTGATCCGTCCACGCCGACGACGACTGGCATTGTCATGGGTCACCTCGCACATCGGTGATTCACGCGGAAGATTCCACGACAGCCTCACCTGTCTCACCTCAGGCGCAGCCTTCGGGCCGCGGACGAAGCCATGAACGGTTCCCCTCACGACCTTCGGATCTCTTGCCCCTGCCTGTGCGTCCTATGCCGGAGACCGCGTCTCGTCCCGGTCGAGACGAGCTTCCGATTCGCCCGTCTTCGGCTGGTCGCGGCCGTGGCGTGTCCGGGCACCGTGGAGCGGGCGGATCATCCCTTATCGATGGGAACCTCACGGACCTGCCGTCGAAGGACCTAAGCCCCTGTGACACTGCTGCCGACCAGGGGCAGGGTGGAAGGGAGAGCGAACGCTTCCTGGGAGGTGGGTCACATGTCTGCACCGCAGCCCGAAGTGGGGTCTACAGCCGAACAGACGCATCCGCTCGAGGCCGAACTGAACCTTCTCATCGCATCAGGAGAGGATGCATCATGACGCTTCCGGCTCGTCGTCGAGGATCGGCCATCGCCCGTCCAGGTGCGGCCATGGGGATGCGATGGGCGCCGTTCGCCCAGATCGAGGATCTCTACGACCGGATGGACCAACTGATCGAGTCCGCCTTCGGCGGCCGGGCGGAAGGGATGTGGATGCCGCTGGCCGACCTGGCAGAGACCGACGAGGCCTTCATCGCCGACATCGACCTGCCCGGCGTGAAGAAGGACGACATCGATGTGGAGTTGAACGACCGGGAACTGGTGGTGACCGCCGAGATCAAGGAGAAGGAGTCGACCGGCCGGCCGCACCACCGCATGCGCCGGACCGGCCGCTTCGAGCACCGCGTCCTCCTGCCCGGCGAGGTCAACCCCGAACAGGTCTCGGCCACGTTGTCCGACGGGGTGCTCACGGTGACCGTGCCGAAAGCCGAGAAGGCCAGACCCCACCACGTCAAGGTCAACACCACCTGACCCCGTACGGCCTTTCGCGTGATCGGCTGGGCGGCACCCGGGTGGCGGTGACGAAGGCGCGGCGCACGTCCTCGGGCCCCGATGCGCGCAGGCGGCGCGGGCGCGAAGGTCATCGCCCACGTGCTGCGTCTCTGCCGTAGGTAAAACGCCCGCGGGCGCGTGCGGGCTCGCCTAGAGTTCCCGCATGCTCCCCGCAGACCTGCCCGGCACGGTACGCGACGCGCTGCTCGCCCCGCTCGTCGACCACCACTGTCACGGGGTGCGGCGAGACGACCTGACCAGAGCCGAGTTCGAGCTGCTCATCAACGAGGGCGGCAGCCCGGCGCCGCCCGGCACCACCCACTTCGACACGCCGTTCGGCGCGGCGGTGCGCCGCTGGTGCGCGCCGCTGCTCGACCTCGAACCGCACGCGCCGCCCGCCGTCTACCTCGCCCGCCGTGCCGAGCTGGGCGCGGGCGAGGTCAACCGGCGGCTCCTGGCGGCGGCCGGCGTGGTGGCCTTCCTGGTGGACACCGAACCGGCCGGCGCCTGGGAGGACGGCGAGCTGCTGTCGGCCACCGAGATGGGCCGGCACGGCGGCGCCGCCGCCGACGAGCTCGTACGGATCGAGGCCGTCGAGCGCGACGTGGCCGAGACGGCGCAGATCTCCGTCGACTACCTCGACGACCTCGGCGAGAAGCTGACCGCGAGGGCCGCCAGGGCGGTCGGGTTCACGACGGTCATCGGGTCGCTCTACGGCCTCGACTTCGACCCGTCCCGGCCCAGCAGGGGCTCGGTGATCGCGGCGGTCAACCGGCGGCTGTCCGAGCCCAAGGAACCGCTGACGGACCCCTTCCTGCTGCGCCACCTGCTGTGGATCGCGATCGACGTGGCCAGGGAGCGAGGGCTGCCCGTGCAGTTCCACACCGGCTTCAGCGGTTCCGGACCCGACCTGCACCGCAGCGATCCGGCCAGGCTGGGCGCCCTGGTCAGGGCGCTGCAGCCGGCCGCCGTGCCGGTCATCCTGCTGCACTGCTACCCGTTCCACCGCCAGGCCGCCTACCTGGCCGGCCTCTACCCGCACGTCTACGTGGACGTCGGGCTCGCGCTCCCGCACACCGCCGCCGCCTCGGCGAGGGTCGTGGAGGAACTGCTGGAGCTGGCGCCCTTCCACAAGCAGCTGTTCGGCTCCGGCTGCCACTCCGTCGCCGAGACCGGCTACCTGGGCGCGCTCTCCTACCGGCGGGCGATGGGCGCGGCGCTGCGGGCCAGGCTCGGCTCGGGGGAGTGGAGCGTCGCGGACGCGGCCAGGGTCGCCCACATGATCGGCTCGGGGAACGCCCGCCGGATCTACCGCCTGTGACGCGAGCTCCGAGGGACGTGTCGAGACGTCCTGACCTGCGGTGTCCCCGCCCTTACGAGAGGTCGAAGGGGGCGGGGAAGTGGCCTTCCCAGATCCGGCGGGAGGCCTGTTCGGGGTAGGGCCGGGTCTGCGACTCGGCGTCCAGGACACGGGTGAGCCGCTGACCGGGCTGATGGGCGGCCCATCCCGCGTCCCCGGTGGTGACGAAGCGGACCCATGCCTCCTTGAGCTCGCGGGATAGCGCGACGGCCTCGGGGGTGGGTTCGTCGCCGATGAGCTGCGTGCCGACGGGGCTGCCCAGCGTGCCGAACGCCAGGGGGATGTCGAGGCTGTGGCAGGCGCCCAGGGCGCCGCCGAGGACCGGGGCGGTCCAGCGCAGTTCGAACAGGTACGACGTGCCGCCGGCTGCGGCGTTGGCCTCGGCCAGCTTCTGCGACGGCATGCGGAAGAGGGCGTCGGAGTACACCGTCTCCACCAGCTCCTCCGGGCCGGCCTGCGGGAACGCGGCGCGGTACGCCTCGGGGCCGTGCGGCTGCGGGGCGAGCAGTTCCAGGGCGGCCTGGGCGTCCTGCTCGGTGTAGGTGCCCTGTCGTCCGCTCATGACGCTGAAGAAGCGGAACTCGTCCCGGGTGTGGCCGACGAGCAGTTCGGTCCCGCTCGCGCGCCCGCCGGTCAGCGCGGGCCAGGGCGTTTCGGGGAGGACCTCGCCGTCGACGACGGGGCACAGGGCGGTGCCGGTCTCCGTGAGCCGTCCCCAGCTCTCCCGGTGTGCGTGGAGGCCGGCGTTGAAGGAGGTGAGCTCCGCGGCCAGGTGCCAGGGGTCGATGTCGCGCAGGGCCGCGGCGGTGGGGGCCGCCGCGCCGAGCCGGTCCGCGAACGCGGCGGTGACCTGCCGTGCCAGCGCGGGGGTGCTGTACAGCCCCGGCACCGAGTGGGCCATGGCCCGCCGGAAGAGGCCGCGCGCCGGCTTCATCGTCAGCAGGGCGGCGACCGACCCCGCTCCGGCGGACACCCCGGCCACGGTGACCCGGCCGGGGTCGCCTCCGAAGGCGGCGATGTTGCGCTGCACCCACTCCAGCGCCGCGATCTGGTCGAGGAATCCGCGGTTGGGCGGCGCGTCGTCGAGGAACGCGAAACCCTCCGCGCCCACGCGGCAGTTGACGGTCACCACGACGAGTCCCGCCCCGGCCAGCGCCGCCGGGTCGAACATCGGGTCGCTCGACGCCGCCGCGACGTAGCCGCCCACGGGGATCCACACGAGCACCGGCAGTCCCGCCGCGCCCGGATCCGGAGTGCCGACGTTGAGCGTCAGCCAGTCCGTGCCCTGCGGCGGACCCGTGTCGACCGGCAGGGACAGCGGTACCACGGGGCCGAAGTCCGCCGCCTGCCTCGTCCCTTCCCAGCGGTGCGGCGGGGCCGGCGCGGCGAAGCGGAGCGTCCCCACCGGGGGCTGGGCGTAGGGGATGCCGCGGAACACCGCGTGCCCCTGCCGCCGGCGCCCCCGCACCACACCTTCGGCGGTCCGCACCTCTGGCTGTTCAGGCAGCCGTTCGGGCATGGCACTTCCTTCCACGAGGGGGTTCCAGGTTATAAGTCAACTGTATTATGTCAACTGTATGGGAAAGACCCCGGGGCACAAGGGAGAGGCCGGCGATGCCGAAACAGGTGGATCACCGTGGACGCCGCGAAACGATCGCCCGCGCGCTGTGGCGGGTGGTGGAGCAGCGCGGCGTCGCGCATCTGACGATGCGCGTGGTGGCGCAGGAGGCGGGCATCTCCCTCGGGCAACTGCAGCACTATTTCGCCTCCCGGGCCGCCATGCTCTCCTTCGCCATGGATTTCGCGTCCGAGCAGACCTCGCTACGCGTCGGCCAGGGACTCGAGAAGCTCGGTGACCGCCCGCACCCCCGTGACGTGCTGCGACTGACGCTCGCGGAAATGCTCCCCCTGCATGCCGACGCCCGCGCGACCAGCCGGATGAGCGCCGCCTACGTCCTGGAGGCGCTGCACGACGAGGCCGTCCACGAGCAGGCGCGCCGGGGTCTCGTCCACGGACGGGCCCAGGTCGAGCAGCTGGTCCGCCAGGCGGTCGCCGACGGGCACATCGACCCTGACCGCGACCCGGCGACCGAGACCAACCTGCTTCTCGCCCTCACCGGCTTCACCCCGCTGATCGAACTGGGCGTGATCGGGCCCGGGGACGCGCTCGCCGCGATCGATCTGCATCTGGACAGGCTGTTCAGCGGGAACGGCCGGAATGCGTGACCACCAGCCATGCCGGCACCGTGGCTTCATGCCCCGGGCACAAGGTCACCGCCGTACGCCTGCGCGGCACGCGCGAACGCTCATGACGTCTCTCCGCGTGGCCGCACTATCGCGACCGGGCACGCGGCACGGTGCAGCACGCCGTGCCCGACCGACCCGAGCATGGCGGAGGTGAAACCACCCAGCCCGCGGGAGCCGACCACGACCAGGTCCGCCGCGGCGGAGGCGTTGACGAGGGCGAGGACCGGGTGCTCGCACACCTGCTGGTCGTCGATCTCGATGTCGGAGTGGTCCCTCCGCCAGCGGACCACCCGCTCCTGAGCCTTACGGGAGTCTTGCCGGCTTGCGTTCTCGAGCAGGTCGCTATATCCGGATGCGTAGGCGGAGACCATCGGCATGTTCCACGCGTAGACGACGGCCAGCGATGCACGCCGGGCGCGAGCCTGCTCGACGGCGTACGCCACCGCCTGCGCCGCGTAGTCCGAGCCGTCGTCGCCCACCACGATCCGGCCATGTTCCGTGACGACGGATTCACGCACGATGACGACCGGCCCGGCGGCATGTCCTGCGACCGCCATGCTGACCGAGCCGAGAAGCAATCCGGTGAATCCTCCCCTGCCCCTGTTGCCGAGCACCAGGGAGTCGGCGGACAGCGACTGGCCGATCAGCGCTTCGACGACATTCCCGCTGAGCATCTCGGTGCTCACCTCGACTTCCCCTCCCGCGGCGCGGGCGCGGTCGGCGGCGGCCGCCACCGTCTCCTCGCAGGACTTCCTGGTGTCGAAGCCGACAAGCCTCCCTTCGCACACATGCACGACCTTCAGTGGCAGTCGCCGCCGCCGGGCGTCGCCCGCCGCCCACTGCACCGCCGTGTTCGCTGCATTGGAGCCGTCCGCGGCGGCCACGATCGGTTGAGCCATATCGGCCTCCCCATGAGTTCTCCCCTCACGCCATGCTTCCCGGATCGGGCGTCCGTGCACTTCGACGGCCGGCTCCCCGCGGCCAGCCCGCGGGGAAGGGGAAGCCGTCCCGCGGCCCGGCCACGCTCGCCGTCCTATCGGGAGGGATCTTTGTCCACTATGACTGGTGCCGGAAAATCCCCTCCGGCAGGATCGTTGGGAGCTGATCACGAAGAAAGGGACGGCTCTCATGCGGATCTCGCGCCTGCCCGGCTTCGGGCGACTGTCGTGGACGGTGGTGGCGCTCCTCGTCACCACCGCCGCCCTGCTGACGGCTCCCGCGTCGGCGGCCTCCCCAGAGTCGTCCTCCGCGACCGCGACGTACAAGATCTGGCACTGGAACATGGCCGGGCATCATGCGCACCTGGGCTCGACCACGAACGGCATCATCCAGGCGATCGCCGGATCGATCAGCTATCGCAAGCCGGACCTCGTGTCGATCAACGAGATCTGCCGCAACCAGTACGGCGCCGTGATCGATGCGCTGCAGGGCATGGGCTGGCCGCAGAACGCCACGAACTTCGCCCGCTTCGAGCCGATGACGGCGGCGGGCGACCCCGGCTACTGTGCCGGGCACGGCATCGGCATCGCGGTCTTCAGCCGTTTCGCGCTGGGCGAGACCCTACGGCAGACCCTGCCGTACGACGGGTCGGGCAAGCAGCGCAAACTCCTCTGCGCGCACGTCGCCGCGCAACCCGGCACCAGATTCTGCACCACCCACCTGACGACCGTCGCCGCCTACAGATCCGCCCAGCTGGAGCAGGTGCACGGCGTCCTGGAGTCCTACCGCACCAGGGGGGACGTCGCGATCATCGCGGGCGACTTCAACGTGCAGCCGGACTCACCGCTGCTGAACACCTGGTACGACGCCACGGTCAACACCGACGCCAACCACGGCAACATCGGCCGCTACCACGAGCTCGACGACCGCGAGGCCGTGTGCCCCGGCTGGGGCGAGCAGACCACCGAGAGCAACAAGCTCGGGGCCTGCGGCCAGTCGGGGAAGGTCGATCTGATCTTCGTCCCGGCCGAGCGGCTGACCCGCTACAGCGCCGACGCCCATCCGATCGGGCACGTCTGCGGCGGCAACCGCGACAAGCCCTGCTCCGACCACCGCATCGTCGACGCCACCGCCTCGGTCACGACCGGGGAGTGAGCTCAGGCGAGGGCGGGCAGCACGTAGACCTCGGCGCCCGGCGGCAGCGCGCAGTCGAGGCTGCCCAGCCCCCGGGCGTTCTCGCCGCACACGATCATGCTGATGTGCCTGCGGATGCGGCCGTACTCGTCGCGCAGCCGCTCCTCCAGCAGCGGATGCGTGCGCCGGAGCATGTCGAGGGCCGAGCCCAGGGTGGGCGGGGAGTCGCGGTCGGCGCCGACCGCGAAGACCTTGACCTCCTGCATCCCGCTCACCCACCTGCGCAACGAGCTGGGCAGCACGAACACGACCAACATCACCGGTCTGCTCATCGGCTAGAGCACCGCCGCGCGCACGGTGAGCACGTCGGGCAGGTGCCGGCCGACCAGCGACCAGGTCTCGCCGTCGTCGCGCGAGCAGTGGACCTCGCCGTCGCGCGTGCCGAAGAACACCCCCGCCTCCGACGCGGTCATCGCGTCGCGCAGCACGGTCGCGTGCACCGGCCCTTCCGGCAGGCCCGCGGAGAAGGGCCGCCACGTCTCGCCGGCGTCGTCGCTGCGGAAGACGCGGTAGCGGTGGCCGACGGGCGTGCGGTCCATGTCGGCCGTGAGCGGCAGCACGAAGATCGTGTCGGGCCGCGACGGATGGGCCACGATCGGGAACCCGAAGTCGGACGGCAGCGCCGAGCCGATGTCGTGCCAGCTGCCGCCGAAGTCGTCGCTGCGATAGACGCCGAAGTGGTGCTGCAGATAGAGCCGCTCCGGCCGGGCCGCGTCGGTGGTCACCTTGTGCACGCACTGCCCGAACTCGGGGAACTGCCTGCCCTCCGGCATGAACGGGGCGCGGATGTTCTGGTTGGCGGCCTCCCAGGTCAGGCCGCCGTCGGTCGTGCGGTAGAAGCCGCCGGTCGAGACGGCCACCCCCATGACCGCCGGGTCGGCGGGGTGGCTGACGATCGTGTGCAGGCACAGCCCGCCGCCGCCAGGCTCCCAGAGCGGGCGGTGGGGGTGCTCCCACAGGCCCTCGACGAGCCGGTAGGTGGCCCCGCGATCCTCCGAGCGGAACAGCGCGCCCGGCTCGACGCCCGCCCACACCACGCCGGGCTCGGACGGCGAGGGCGCGAGCTGCCACACCCGGGTGAGCGTGGCCCCGGTCTTCTCGGGGAAGGCGATGGGCGGCTGCTCCGCCTCCTGCCAGGTCTGCCCGAGGTCATCCGAATACATGACGGAAGGACCGAAGTGGCCGTATTCGACTCCGGCCAGCAGCCGGGGGGCGCCGCCGCGCGTGTCGATGGCCACCGAGGGCACCGCGATCGTGGAGAACTGGATCGGCTGGATCTCGAACGGGCCACCGCCTGCCGAGCGGGCCAGGAACAGGCCCTTGCGGGTGCCGATCGCGAGCACTGCGTCACTCATGACACGCTCCCAAGTTCGCTTTGCGGCCATCGTGTCACGCGCCACCGACAGTTACCGAAGTCTGGGAGATTCCCGTCGCTCCTCACCGGTCCGGTCGCGCATGACCCGGGACGTAATCGTCGCCATTCCCGCCAGGCGCTAACGTTCCGGATATGGGAGCGGTAGCCGTACATGAGGAGTCTTTTGGTGAGTTGTTGCGGTCGTGGCGGCAACGACGGCGGGTGAGCCAGCTCGATCTGGCCATCGAGGCCGGCGTCTCCGCGCGCCACGTCAGCTTCATGGAGACCGGGCGCGCCCGGCCCAGTCGCGAGATGGTGCTGAAGCTGGCCGAGGAGCTGGAGGTGCCGCTGCGGCACCGTAACAGGCTGCTGGTGTCCGCGGGATTCGCCCCGATCTATCCCGAACGCGCCGTCCGGGCTCCGGAGATGCACCTCGTACGGCAGGCGCTGGACAGGATCCTGGCCGGGCACGAGCCGTATCCGGCGCTCGTGGTGGACGCCGTCTGGAACCTGGTTGCGGCCAACAGGGCGGCCGGGATGTTCATGGAGGGCGTGCCGGCGGAGCTGCTGGCGGAGCCGGTCAACGTGATGCGGTTGTCGCTGCACCCGGACGCGATGGGCGGGCGGCTGCTCAACCTGGCCGAGGTGCGGGCCCACCTGCTGCACGGGTTGCGCAGGCAGGCCGAGACGTCCGGCGACGGGCGCCTGGCCGAGCTCCACGACGAGCTGGCGTCCTACACCTACCCGGGCGTGGACCTGAACGTGGCGCACGTGCCGGGGCCTGGCGACATCCTGCTGCCGCTGCGCATCGCCGCCGGTGACCGGGTGTTGTCGATGTTCACCACGATCGCGACGTTCGGCACGCCGATGGACGTGACGGTCTCCGAGCTGGCCATCGAGACCTTCTGGCCCGCCGACGAGGAGACCGCCGCCACCTTCCGCTGACCGCCCGCCTCTGGCCGCCGCGCCCGCCGGGTCCCGCAGTCGAGCCCGGGCGAGGTCGTCGCGCCAGTGATCGGCACAGCTAGACGAGTAATTCCGATCTCCGGTCAATGGTCGTAGGCGATCAGTGACCGGGTGATCGGGGCGTTGGTCGCGTTGTTGTGCCAGATCGCCGCCGCCAGCGCAAGAAGGCGCTGGGCGACGCGGAT
>NZ_JBDPMJ010000026.1:0-141548 GCF_039880665.1 Nonomuraea sp. B5E05 | reverse complement strand
CCGCCCAACGCCGCGAACGCGCCCGCATCCGCAGCGAGAAAGGCATCCGCTGGGGAGGCAGACCCCTCGCACCGGCCGCCTGAAACCTGTCACTCAACCCGGTGATCGTTTCCGGTCACAGCACTAGGCATGATCGAAAGTCCAGCCTACAGGCAGACGTGGGAGCGCAAGGAAGCCTGGTACCGCAGCGGCGGCATCCTTCCCGTCGAAGATGGCTCCGTGCATGAAGGCTCGCTGATCCTGACCACGGACAACCTCGACGGGGTGGACGTGCCGCAGTGGACCGAGCTGGCGCGCAAGGTGATCGGTGAGGTCCCGTCAGGCCCTGTCATCCCGCCCAAGAAGAAAGTGAAGAAAACCCTGCCTGGAGTCTGAATCCGGTATATCGCGTCCGGTTAGCAGGGCGGCCACAGACAGTCAGGCCGCAGGAGTCTGTGTTAACAACGTCAAATTGCTGCTGCGATTGACGTCTGATTGTTCGTGTACTGTTACAGCCATGAACGCGGAGTCCCCGGTCTCAGCCGCAGAGATCGCGCGGCTGGCCGGAGTGACGCGGGCGGCGGTCTCCAACTGGCGCAGAAGGTATGACGACTTTCCCGCGCCGGTCAGCGGCGGCCCGCGCAGTCCCCTTTTCTCGATGTCCGAGGTGAGCCTGTGGTTGGATCGGCACCGCAAGCGCGTTGAGGTTTCGCGCGAGGTGCTGGCCTGGCAGGGCCTGCGTGATGTGTACGGAAGTGACATGATCCGCGCTCTCGCGGATGCCGCTCAGCTGTTCGTCACCGGACACTCGGAGTCCCTGGACGACGAGATTAAGCCGCTGCTGGAGCAGTACGCCGCAGAGAGCTCGCCGGCCGAAGCGCTCGCCGGGCTCACCGAACGCTTCATCAACTCCGCCACGGGCTCAGACCGTGTGTCGGCTCCTCGCCTGATTCGTGCGGTCAAACACTTCGCGGGCTCGGTGAAGGGCACGGTGTTCGACCCCGCATGCGGCATCGGCAGCTTGCTCATCGCCCTCGGAGACACCCTGGCCGGGCAGGAGGTCAACCCGTCGGCGGCGCGGCTCACCGAATATCGGGCGAAGCTCGCGGGACTCCATGATGTGGCGATCAGGGTAGGGGATGCCCTGCGGGCGGACCAGTGGCCGGACCTCCGCGCTGACCTCGTGGTGTGCGACCCGCCCACGAACGTGCGCGACTGGGGCCGCGAAGAGCTGCTGCTGGACGCCCGGTGGGAGCTGGGGCCGCCCACCCGCGCCGAGAGCGAGCTGGCCTGGCTCCAGCATTGCTACGCGCACGCGGCGCCGGGGGGCAGGGTGATCATCGTGATGCCCGCCTCGGTCGCCTACCGTAAGGCGGGCCGCCGGATCCGTGCCGAGGTCGTACGGCGCGGCATTCTCACCGACGTGGTCGCCCTGCCCGCGGGAATGGTGACGTCCCATGCCCAGCCCGTTCATCTGTGGCAACTGAGCAGGCCTGTGTCCCCCGACGACGTCGGATCCTCGATCCGCATGGTGGACCTGACGGCCAACGACCCGGACGGCCCGTTCGAACCCTCTCCAGATCAGGTTGTGGACGTACAGCTGGTTGATCTCCTAGATGAGGAGGTGGACCTCACACCCGCGAACTATGTCGCGGCCTCTCACACCGATCATGTGGCGGAGTACTCGTCCGCCAGGCAAGCGCTCGCGAGCCGGCTCCAGAACCTGCTGGAGCTGTTGCCGCCTCTCGCCTCAGGGCCCGGCTCTCTCGACGGCGCCACGATCACGGTGGCCGACCTGGCCAGGGCGGGGCTCGTCGACGTCTCCGAGGGCCGGGCCCTGCCCACCAGCGATCAGCTCGATGACGCCTATGTGCAAGGGTTCGTGCGCAGCAGCGCCAACATCAGGCGATCGACAAGCGCCAGCGGCAGCTTCCGCGCCGATGTCCGAGGCGCGCGCATCCCGCAGATGTCCATTGAGGACCAACGACTCTACGGGCAGGTGTTCCGGGCGCTCGAAGCGTTCGAGCACCGCGTCAAAGAGCTCGCCGCACTGGGCGAACGGGCGGCCGCGCTGGCACGTGAAGGTCTCACCAGCGGCGCTCTGCGCCCTCCGACGGAGGAGTGACCGGCAGGAACGGGCTCGGTGTCCCGCTCCACGACACATGCAGCGCCTCCCTGGCCCGCGTGCACGCCACGAAGAGCACGCAGCGTTCCCTGAGCATGTCGCTGTCGTGCTGGATCCGATCCACATGCGGAGGCGTGATCTCCTTCGAGAACGGCACGGCGCTCGCTGTCACCCCTGCCACCGCGACACAGCGGAACTCCAGCCCTTTCATGGCGTGCATCGTCGCCAGCCGGACGGCGTCGGTGTCGGCCGCGGGCTGATCCCTGACCTTGACCACGGGCACGCCCGCCGCCTTCAGCCGGTCGCGGACCTTGTCCAGCAGGATGTTGAAGCGGGTGCAGACGGCGATCTCGCCCGGGCGGACGCCCTGCCCGATCCACTCCTTCACCCGCTCCACGACCGCTGTCACCTCGGCCTGCTCGGCGGGGAACCCCGTGCTGCGGGGCTGCTTGCCGTGCAGCAGCGACCGGTAGCCGGCGAGACTGTCGCTGCCGTCACCTCCGAGGTCCTCGACCAGGGAGTCGTCGAGCAGCCTGGCCGACCATGCGAGGATCTCGGCCGTGCTGCGGTAGTTGATGCGCAGCCGGCTGCTCCGCCCCGCGACAGAGATGCCGAGAGCGCCGAGCGACACCTTGGAGTCGTAGATCCGCTGGTGGGGGTCACCGGTGACGAAGAGGTCATCGGGCCCGTCGAGCACGGCCGCGCGCAGCACCCGCCACTGAGCCGGATGCAGATCCTGTGCCTCGTCGACGACCACGTGGTCGAAGCCGTGCCTCTTGAGGTTGGAACCGCCGAGCAGGCGGGTGGCCTCGGCGCAGATCTGCAGATGGGTGCTGACGCCCGCGGTACGCAACTCCGCGGCGAACTCCTCCATCGCCTGCCACACCCGCTCCCGCTGGCGCGGCCCGAGCGCCGTGCCACGGCCTCGCCGGCTCGCCCGCAGGTACTCCGCCCAGGTGGCCACACGCTGGGCAAGGACGACGTGCCGGTGCTCCTGATGCAGGAACTGCTCGTTCCAGGGCAGGTCGAGACGGCGCACGATGCGCCGCCAGATCTGCCGCTCGTCGGCGTCGCCGATGATGTTCGGGACGCGGCCGGCCAGCTCGCGGACGATCCGGTAGGCGAAGGCGTTCACCGTGGTGACGTCCACGCGCGCCAGCTGCTGGGGGTCGTCGAGGAGCAGGGTGAGGTTCTCCCGCAGCGACGCGGCGAGCGCGGTGGTGTAGGTGGTGAGCAGGATGCGGCTTTCCGGGGAGCGGGAGAGCAGGTGCTTGACCCGGTGCAGGGCGACCACCGTCTTGCCCGTACCAGGACCACCCGTCACCTGCGCCGACCCGTTGAAGGAAGGGCGGTAGGCGACCCGCCGCTGCGACGGATGCAGGAAGATCCGCCACGCCGCGAACGGCTTGTCCAGGATGTCGGCCAGCTCCTGCGGCCCGGTGACCAGCGTGATCCGGCTCATGGTGTTGGCGATCGCCATCTCCAGGCTCGGCTCGCCGGCCTGGTCGCCGGCAGGCCGGCGTTCCGCGACCACGTCCCGGTAGACCTCCTCGGGCGTGAAGCCCTCGGCGAGATATTGAAGCACCTCGAACTGGTCCTCGGGGAACAGGCTCGCGAAGGCCTCCAGCTGGGTCTTGTCGATGATGGTCCGTACGGGACGCAGCAAGTGGTCGTCGATGCCGAGGTCGCGCAGCACGGTGTCGGAGAAGCCGGCGAACAGCAGCTCCGGCGCCTGGGAAGCGGCCTTCTCCAAGGCGGGGGTGAGCTCCTCGATGGCCACCACGTTGCGCACCTCCAGTGCCAGGGTGGCGCTGTTGATGCTGATCCGGCGCTTCTTCGCCCAGTCGTAGGCGTCGTCGTGCGGCAGGATGTTCAGCAGCAGGAAGACATCACTGCCGTCGTCGGGGGCCAGCACGACGCCGCGCCAGAAGCCGGTGACCCGGACGGTCCGGATCCGCGGATCCTTGGCCTGCGCGACGGACTCCAGGTGCACGCCCTTCTTACCGTGGAGCTGGTCGACGGTGAGCTCCTGGAACCGTTGCATCACCTTGCGCACCCCCGCCTTGACGTCCTTCTCCAGGGCGTCGTAGCTCTCCCAGAAGGTGCTGGCGAAGGCGAGCTGCGGCACGAGGGGCCTCCCGGGGTGAGTAGTGGATCACCAGGGTACGGCTGAGCCGTTCACGAAATCTACGGTCATACACGTAGGACGGTGACCTGGCGGCCGGACGGTGTGGTCGCCTGCTCGAAGCCGCCGCGTTTCTTCCAGGATGGGGCTTCGGGGCGGCGGTCGAAGATCACCAGTACGCCGGTGGGGAGGCTGAGCCGGTCGAGATACCGGTCGAGCTGATCGAGACCTTCGCGCAATGGGTCGTCCCTGCCCGCCCGCCAGACCTTCAGCTCCATGGCCTCGCGCTGCATGAGCCGTTCGCCGCCTGGGCCGGCGTAGGGCCAGCGGATCAGTACGTCGAGGCGTTTGGTGCCGGCGGCGTATTCGCGGTCGAGGTGGCCGCCGCCGTTGACGAGGCGGTGGAGGAAGGCCATGAGGATGATCTGGCAGGCGGCTTCGTGGTAGCCCTCCTGGCGGATGAGGACTTCGCCGTGCTCGCGCCAGAACACGACGAACTCCTGCAACAGGCGCGGCAGGTCGAACCGGCCGTCCGGCAGGACGAAGCTGCGCGGATCGGCCATCACGTACTGTTCCGACGGGGCTCCCAGCACTCGCAGGATGACCTCCCGGTAGATCGGGTTGGCCACCTCCAGCGGGGGTTTCTGCTTGATCAGGCCCAGATCGCGGACGTAGGACAGGTCGTCGGAGAAGGTGGGGTCGACGTCGGGGAAGGCTCCGGCCACCACGGGTTCCATCACTCGCTTGACCCGGGGCTCGTGCAGCCGGGCCACGAGAGTGTCCAGGTGGGTGGCTCGCGCTCTGATCAGCCGCTCCTTGGCCTCTTCCACCTGCCCGGCGGTGATGGCGCCGGTCACCCCCATCTTGACGGTGATCTCGTGGGCGAGGGCGTTGACCAGCCAGGGTTGGCCCTGGGTGAGTTCGAAGACCCGGTCCACGGCGTCCTTGGTGAACTCCTGGCCGGTGGCCTGGGTGTGCTGGCCGTAGAGTTCGGTGATCTGGTCGGTGGTGAAGTCGCTCAGGCGCAGTGACTCGGCGATGATGTTGAAGGGGCTGGCCGGGTTCGTCCGGCCGGGGTCGCCGCCCGAGGCGACCTTGTAGTCACGTAGGTTGCGCAACCCGCACAGCACGACGGACGCGGGGAACGGATGGCCCTTCGGCCGCGTGTTGTGGCCGTGGCGGAGCTGGCTGAGGATGCTGACCAGGCTGTTGCCTTGCAGGGCGTCGATCTCGTCGAGGAACAGCACCACGCGGCGTGGGCTGCGGCGGCACCACTCGCTCAGCGCCGAGCCGAACCGGGCGCCCGGTGTGACCTGCGGCCAGGTGTCCGGCGGCAGCAGTTCCTCCGGCCATCCCGACTCTTCGGCGGCCTCGCGGAGGGCATCCAGCAGCAGCGACTCCGCGGCGGCGTAGTCGTCGCCGGCCGCCTTGGCGCGCTCGCAGGAGAACATCAGGGCGGCGGTGTTGCCCTCGGCGCTCAATTCGGTGGCCAGGGTGTCCAGAGTGGTGGTCTTGCCGGTCTGCCGGGGTGCGTGCAGCACGAAGTAGCGGTCCATGTCGATGAGCTCGCGTGCCTGGGGGAGCCGCTGCGCGGGAGGCAGCATGTAGTGGTGCTGAGGGCCGCAGGGGCCGGTGGTGTTGAAGTATCTCGCTCGGGGTGGCCGCATGGTCACATTCTGCCATCACGTGCTGTACCGAATGCGGGATTCCGCGTCGAGACGGCGGAGGTCGTTGAGCGTGCGCGTGCGGCTCTCGACCCGACTTGAGCGGCCTCTCCCGTCGGGTTTCTGGCCGTGGTCGGGAAGGTGTGGCGGTGAACCTTTTGGGTGCCGCTCTGCGTACATCCTGGCGTCTGCGCGTCTGAGGCCGGGGATGACCATGCTGTTCTGTTATGCGCCGCTTACGGGGGTTCCTGGGCTGGGGGATAATCCGGTTGTTCTCGACCATGCCGGAGAGCTGTGATGACGACCCCGCCGTCGCCGATCCCGCAGCCGTCGCCTGAGCAGCCACCAGTGAAGCCTCCGGCCCGGGCGGACGAGACCCCGGCGCCTCCTTCCCTGACCCCGCCCGCGGTCGCGCAGCCGCCCGACTGGGGGTATTCGGGGATCGATCCGGAGTTGATGCACGACTTCGAGCGCGACCTCGGCCAGGCGGAGACCACGCTCGGCAGGCACGAGCCGAGGATCCGGCGTACGTTGCAGGATCTCGATCTGGACACCTCGCGGCTGAACGCGCTGCGCGAGCTGGGCAACTGGATCGGCGCGAAACGGCCGGAGTTACGCAGCCGCAACGAGACGATCCAGGCGGCGAACTCGGAGTGGGACGCGGCGGGGGCCGGTGGGATGAAACCGTTCGATGAGGGTCTGTACGCCGCCGCCTCCGGGGACGCCGACGAGTACGCGGCGGCGGTCAAGCTGGGCAAGCTCGACCGCAACGGCGAAGTGGACGAGAAGACCGTCGCCGAGCTGGAGAAACGTGCGGGTGACGCGGGGTTTGCCACGTCGCTGATGTACGCGCTCGGGACGCAGAAGTTCCGCCACCTCATGGCGGCGCTGACGTACCAGAAGGATGAGCGGAAGCAACGGGTGCAGGCGGCGCTGGGCAGGGCGCTCGGCTCGGCCAGCTCGCGGCTGAGCACGTCCTGGCGGAAGGAACTGCTGGGCGGGCTGCGGGTGCCGGTGGATCAGCACGCGCTCGCGGAGTTGCTTCCGTACGGGAAGTACGACCGGGACTTTCTGGTGGCGGTGGCCAAGACCCTGGACGGCTTGGACCGGAAGACCTGGAAAGACCCGGCGTTGGCCGGGAATCCGCACGATCCGATGATCGGGGTCATGAGGGCGCTGGCCAACGACCCCAAGGCGGCCCAGGACTTCTTCGCCGGCGACCCCGGCATCATGAAGCGCTACGTCACCGAACGACCGATGTACGACGACGGGGCGGCGTTCGGCAAGGCGCTGGAGGCGGCGACGATGACGTACCGCGACCGTGACGGCTCATCCCAGGAACCATCGCCGGGATTCATCTCGGCCGCGATCGCCTCAGATTTCATCCATTGGGAGGCTCAGCGGGTGCTGGCCGGCACCGAAGGACCTTCCTACGCCACCACAGGCACTGCGGCACGAATCCTGGCTACTTACATCAGCGACGTAAACCGCGTCGCCTCGGCGGCCAGTGATGATGACTCTCCCGTGTTCAAAGCGAATCGTATTCATATCCCGAAAGAGGATCAGGTGTGGGGTGCGCAGCTCCAGAAGCAGGATGTGCGCGTGGTCATGGAGGATGCGTTCAAGCATGATCCGAAGGCGTTGGCGGCTATCGCGGCGGCACAGACTGCGTGGGCAAAGAAAATGCTCGACCACGGCGCAGCGCAGGCAGCGGGCGGTGAGGGTGACAGGACGCTTCAAGTAAATGCCGAAGAGATCGGTGCAGGCTTCGGGCTGATTACTGATGCGAGCGGGTTGGCCGCGATCGAAAAAGGGAAAAAGCTAGATGAAAGTCAGGAGCGGAATATGAAGATCTTCATGGCGGCGGTCAATACTGGACTCGCGATTCCTCAGGCTGCTGCCTGGGCTGTGACCGCTGGAACCATAGGTGCATGGACTAGCCTGATCGAAGACTCCGCCAAAGCTGACAAGAATCAGAACAAGGCGGTTCATGATGCCAACACGGCAAAGGACAAGGCCAGATTTTTATCCTATCAGATCACGGTGGATGCCATGCTGAAGCATGGGCTGTTTGGCGAAGCAAAATCTGCCGCCGCCACACACCCGTGGAGTTCCCTGCCGGAGTTGGAGAAAGGGGAAGATCCTCAGAAATCTCCTCACAACTTCCTGAAAGACGAGAGATCGCTGATGGAGCGACGGGAGATGGCTCCCTACAGCGGAGGAGTTCATCCGCGACTCCAGGCCTACGAGAGATGGCTCAATGAAGGGCTTGCCGGAGGTCGTTGGGAGAAGGTCGCCGACAATCTGGATGCGGGCTTCGAGAGAGGGTTCTCGGAGTACAAGCCGTCATGAGGATGTCGTCTGCGTTCTCTGCTGTGATGCTTAGCGTATTAGCTCTGCTATCTGCATGTCAGCAGCAGGAGACGCCTTCGGCGAACAAGGCGCTACTCCCATCGATAGCAACTCCACCCTATATTTGTGACCACATCCCTCTCGACGCGGTACGCCTCATGACAGGTGTGCATGATCCCATTGTGAGCGGGCGCTTCAAAACGTCGGAGAACGAAGGCTCGGGTTCTGGCGGATGCTTCGTGTATCAATCGACCGGCAAAAAGCCGAAGGTGCTGGATGTCACGCTGTCCCCTGCTGGGTCGAAGGAAGAAGTGGAGTACCGTATCCGTGAGGGAGCTAAGCGCCTGCCAGATATTGTTCCTGGCGCAGTCGGTTTCTACTTCCAAGACGGCAGTGCCGACAACACCCAGGCCGCCGCGATACTGGTGCATGGGTACGACCGCGTGATTGTAGAGCTAGTGCGAGGAGTCAAAGGGCGGGACAACGCGGCCGATGTGGTGGCCATGATGAAGCTGGTCGCGCCGAAGCTGATCCTCAACGCGACCCCCGCTCCTGAGAAGACCAAGGACTGAGCCGATGGCCGCGATGGTGCGCAACCCGCTGTACGAGGCGCTCCAGCAGGCCGTTCGTACGGTCGGCTCGATGATCGAGCAGATCGACGCCGATGTTGACCGGCCGTGCCGGATGTTCCGTTCGGGCAAGGTCTGGACCGGGCCGGCCGCCAAGCAGTTCGACGCGCAGCTCGCCCAGTTCAGCTCCCAGGCCCGGGCATCCGGGCAAGCGATCATGGACGAGCTGCGTCAGGCGCTGAGCCGTACGCCAACCGAGGTGCCCGAGGAGGAGGCCGCCTTGATCAGGCGAAAGTACGGGCTCGCCTGAGTTTCGCTGCGGCTCTCTCTCCGGGCGACCCCCCGGAAACGATCAAGTTCCGCGGGGCACGCTAGAAGTCGAAGATGCCGTTCTTGGCCCCGGCTATGAACTTGTCCCAGACCGCTCGACGGACAACCCACGGCTCGGCGTCCGGTTGCTCGGTGTCGCGCAAGGCGACGCGTCCGTCCGACAGATGCTTGGCCTCCAGGCAGTCACCGCCTTGACCGCTCGATGCGGTGATCCACCCGGCTGGACTGGCGATCTCCCTTGCGACTTCCTCATTCAACGCCACGTTGCACTCTCTCCTTGATCCGCTGGACCGACAGATACCCAGGGAGCGCCGCGCTGCGAATGAGCTCCAGTCGGTCCACGAGTCGCTTGATCTCGTCGGAGGAGTCAACGACGCGACCGTGGACGGCTGATTCGACGTAGGCGGCGATCGGCACTCCGTTCTCCAGTGCCAAGAGAGCGGAGCCGACCAGCACTGCCGTACACCGGGCTGCATACGGGAGAAGTTGGACGGTGAACCACTTGCTCTCGGCCAGGGCGATCAGGTGTTCTAGCTGACGGCGGGTCACGTGTTCGTCTCCAATCGGACGATACAGGATGCCCTCGTCCACGACAGCGAGGAATTGAGTGGGATTCGGCCGGTCAAATATGGCTTGCCGCTCTATTCGCGCCCTGACGGCATCCTCGACCTGCTGCGGAGTGCTATGAGGCTCGCCCTCGAAGATCGCGCGAGCGTACTCCTCAGTCTGCACCAACCCTGGCACGATGAGCGGAGCCCAGGTGGTGAGCTGATGGGCCCTCCTCTCGATCGGTGGCCATTGCCGGAACCAGTCAGGCATCCGGTTGCCGCTGATGGCGGGCCAGTGGGTGAGCAGGGCACCGTCAAGGCCCAGCGCCTGCTCGCAGAGCTCGATCAGCTCGCGCGTGGGATTCTCGTCGCCGCGTTCCACGTTACCGATGCGGCTCTTGCTGTAGCCGATGCGGTCGGCGAGCTCGGCCTGAGTCAATTTAGCGGCATATCGGTGTTTGCGTAGATCGGCGCCGAAGCGTGCCGCCGGGCCGGCGGTCGGGTCCAGTTCTTTGGGGGCTGGCATCTATTCTCCCGTGGCCACGTCCATTCCAGTCTTTCTGGCTTGGTGCCAGTTGAAGTCTGGGATTGCTCTGGGATTGTTTCGCAGAAAAATCTAGCGCCTGGTGGGCAAGGTTGGGAATGGCCGCCGGAGATTCGTTGATCCGCGTATTCCCATCGCAGAAGTCGAGTAGAGCGGCCCGTGGCACGTGGCAAAGCGAACAAAACGGGAAGGTAGGTGATGGAAATGTCAGGTATGCGCATAATTGGCGAGATGCGGTTTCCTGGGTGCCCCGAGATAGTCCGCGATGTGCGGACATATATCGCAAGCTGGCTCGTTATGGAGTTGCCGGAGACCGCCGACGACCACGACCTTCTGGACGACGTGCGGCTGCTGGCCAGCGAACTCGCCGCCAACGCGATCAAGCACACCGTCTCGGGTCGCTGGGGACGCGGTTCCTTCCGGGTCCGCATGCTGCTCGGCGCAGGCCAAGCCCGTGTCGAGGTCGTGGATCAAGGGTGGTGGTCAGGGCCGAGACTGCGTGCCGACCCCCTCGGCTCTTGCGGTCGCGGACTCCATCTGCTGGCAGCCATGGCGACGAAATGGGGCGTCAGACGGCGCTGGCTCGGCCGGATCGTGTGGTTCGAGCTACCTGTCCAGGTCCATACGGTGGCACGCCGAGAACTTGACAGAAGGTCCATGTGGCACGACGACCCCTGACCTTTACAACCTGCGCATCACATCATGATTGGGGCCAGGTTCCCCGGGGTGCCACGAACGTGCCCCGCCCTTGGATGGTGATCACCCACCCTTCCTCGCGGAGGAGTTCCATGGCACGCCGGACGGAACCGCGTGCGATGCCGTGCTCCTGCTGCAGTGAGGTCTCGGAGGGTACGAGTTGCCGCTCTTCCAGGTCGCCGGCCTTGATCTTATCCCTGATGATCCGCGCGAGCTGCTCGTAGATCGGCGTTGGGTCAAGCTGGTCGACTTTCACGCTCTACACGTTAGTGACGTGCATGTATGGCTATTACGCTCGGTACGTGCAGGACAGGTTGTACGTCATGGACGTGCTGTACGTGCTTGACGTGGGATCCGTTTATCACGTTCGCGGGGCGCCTGCCGGGCGGCCGTCAAGATTGGATGTTGCGTCGGATATGGAAGTTTCCGGACAACTGGCCAGATCGGCCATGGACCTGCGCTTCTCACCTCTCCTCGTTGCGGATGTCCAGGCCATGCTGGAGAAGCACGGCTACCGGCTGCCTTCGGGTGGCGGTCATGCACGCGACCTCGTCATGGACCGCGTCAATCTAGCCCTGAAGAACCTCGTCGAGATCTTCGAGGGAAGGACCGCGTGACATGGCGGCGATCCCCGACTTCCACGGCCCGCACGTTGAGCCGCCGCTGACTGGGCACGTCAAGTTGACCTGGTACGCCCCCGTTTCTCGGACGCCGCGCATCCGGGTGATGTCGCACACCTGTGAATGTCGCGTTACGACGTACGAGCTGTGTGCCGCCGCCGGCCTCGGCTTCGTTCGCCGTTCCGACCGCCAGAAGAAGACGGTCCACGAAACCGTGTGGACGTCGACTGCGAACGCCAGGCGCACCTTCGACCAGATCTTGAACGGGGAAGCCCGCTGATCCAGGCGGAATCACCGTCAGGACGGTCGGAGGGGTGAGTGACAGCAGCCATGAAGGGGGGTGCGCGGCATGGACGACGTCAAGACTCGGAACGGCCTGCTCAACCAGAGCGAAGCCGGCCGCTTCCTCAGCATCCCGCAGCAGACGTTCAACCACTGGGCGCGCGGCTACGAACGAAGCCGTCCCCTGCTGCACGTCTTTCCTCAGCCCGCCGAGCATCGGATGGCCACCGTTCCTTTGTGGCCATGGCGGAGGCATATGTGCTGGACGCGCTGAGGGCCGCGGGGGTGAAGCCGCGCAAGATCCGTCCCGCGTTGGAACGTCTTCAGCGCGAGTTCGGAGAATATGTTCTCGTCGCCCCGGAACTCGCCCCGGACGGCATCGATGTCCTCTGGGACTTCTCGAGGACTTCTCCGGAAGGGGAAGGGCTGATCGAGGGCAGCGCCGGACAGCAGGTGATCCGCGAAATCGTGACCGACTACCTGCAGTACCTCGTGCGCGCGGAGGACGGCTACCCTGCGATGCTTCGCCTGCGCCACTGGACGCCTTCGAACATCATCGTGGATCCGCTGCGAGCCTTCGGGCAACCCATCTTCGAGGAGTCTCGTACCCGTGTGGCGGATGTCGCCGCCATGGTGAGGGCGGGGGGAGGATTTCGAGGTGATCGCCGATGAGCTCGGAGTCACCATCGAAGACGTCCGGACCGCCGCCCGCATCCTCGTGGGCCACGCCGCCTGAGTTTTACCTCGACGATAACAGCGTCAGCTGCACTATTCGTAAATTGCTTACCGGTCTGGGATATCGGGTTCACAGTCCTGCTGAGCTGTACGGGTCAAGGGGACAGTCCCGCGAGACATCCTCGGGTCGCTGGAGTGCCTAAGCATTCGGTGGTCCGGCGTGGCGGGGGCCGTAGCCGGGCGGGGGAGTAAGGGTTGAAGCGTATTTCTCACCGTCGATGAGCGGGGTGTCAAGGCTGAGCCCCGCCGTGGCCATGCGATCGTACTCGGCCAGGACGAGGTCCTTGGTGCGGTAAGTGCCGTACTTGGCGATCTCGTTGTTCTTGAGCCCGCCGGTCTCGGACTGGAAGGTCTCCAAGACGTATTCCACGTCGTCGTGGGCGATCCCGTAGAGGTGGAAGAAGTAGGCGTCCAACTCGGCCCGGATCTGTGCGCGTCGGTCATCGCTCCATCGGAACGGCGCGCCCAAATCTCCGAGGTCGCAAGCGAGTGAGACCATATCATGAGCGGTATATACCAATTCGAGAACCCGAGGCACGAGGAAGGCGGTGTGTAGTTGCAGCATGTCCGGCGTAGGAACTGGAAGCTGCTTCCAAGTCATGAGAGCCATATGGATACCGCCCACCTTCTGTCGGCTAACAAAGTCGAAGATCAGAGAGCTTTGCGCAGCGATGAGCGCTGCAGTAAGCGTCGGCGGGACGTGTGGAAGCATCAGTGGGAAAGTGTGTCCTACGGCGGTTCGTGGAATGAATGCAGGTGTGGCCGTGCGCTCGTTGGTTGACGAGGTAACGTCGCACCAGCCGCAAAGCCACTCGTTATCCCATTTCAGGCCATCCAGACGTACCGAGACGCCTGGGATTTCGACATCCTTATCTTTGCGGCGTGTGGGGACCACCCCTTTATCGACGACCCAGTTTAGCGAAAGTGCAAACCGGTTTGGGTTCTGGAGCTCGCTTTGGGTCAAATAGCGTGGTTGATTCTGCCGATTAACCGCAGTTTCGCTCTTGATGACGTCGGCGGTGCGATGGTTGAAAAAGTTGACCATTTTCGCCTCGTATAGTGGCAGCATTCGCTCATCGTCTCGTGTGAAAATATTTCCGAGTAGCTCCCAGCCGTCGGCCTCCAGTTGAGCTCGTGTTCGGAATATGTCCGAGTCATCGGTCATATGGAAGAGCGTCGGCACGAAATCGATATTCCAAGGGTTATTTTTTTCTTTGGACTCATCCCAAAGTACAGGAAGGCGGCGATATATCGCGACAGTAAGGTCGGCGTCGCGGCGCGACCTGAAAATAGGAAGGTTCCCGGTATTAGGGCTGAGGAGTGTGATCTCGTCCGGGCTCAGCTTAAAGGTGCGACCGGTGTCGTCTAGGTCGGTAGCATCCAGTAGGAAGAAGGCGAACCTCGCCGCTGGTTCGCGCATGCCTTGTCCAGTCATCGAAAGCAGACAAAACTTGTAGCGGGAGTCCACGCCGACGAAAATCGGCTTTCGGTTCTCGAAGTCATACAAAGATGAAATTGCGCCGCGCCGAGCGAGGTTGCCGAATAGGAATTGTGCGCCTGCGCTGGTGGCGATTGCGGTGGGGATGATGCAGCCGGTCCGGCCTTGAGAGGTGACAATCGAGGAAAAACGCTCGGCAAAAAGCTGGTCAATTTGGAGCATTGTGACCCCTTTGGCCGACAAACCCTTGGCACAGAAAGGGAACATTCCAGACCCGCTGGCGAAAAGGAAAGTCGACTTCACTCGGCGGCGTGCGGCCCAATATTCTTCGCCAGCGTCGGAGTTCTCCGTCGTCCATTGGGCAATCTTTGTACGGCGCGCTATACCGGAGATGGCCGCAATCGATGGCTCGACCACGCTGAAATACTTCTTGTCCTCGAAGTCGAGCTTGTCCCACGGCGGATTTCCCAGTACGCAAGTGAAGCCACCAGCCCAGCCGGTCCCCGAGTTCGCATCGCCTGTCGCGTGTTCCGGGACCGTGAAGATGTCCGGGAAGGCCAGGTGCCAGTGGAAGAAGCGGTACTCCTCACGCAGCCGTTCGATCTCGTTCAGGGTCGCGTCCGGGACGGGATCCCCGTCTGGGTCCTGGAGCCTGCGGAAGACGTTGTGCGTGATCGCAGGTGGCGCGTCCTTGGTCTTGTGCCACATGAATGCCGCACACCACGCATCCGCCACCCGCAGCGCGTCCAGGTATTCCGGTGAACTCTCCCAAGCCTGATACTCCGCAGCCTGGGCGTGGACCTGCTGCAGATTGTCGGATGGCGCGGTGGAGATCCGGCGCAGGCCGGCGGCGAAGGCCGTGTTGGCGACCTTGCCGTCCGAGCTCAGCTCGAACAGGCCGCCCTGACCGGCGCGCTCCTGCTCGTTCTGCTTGCCCAGGAATCTCGCGTACTTCTCGTCGTCTCCTTCGACCGCCTTGAACGCCTTGGTCGGAATGCCGTCCCGCATCAGTGCGGGCGTCGCCCCGATGAGGGCGTTGCCGTGCTTGATGTGGGCGTCCAGGAAGCCGAGCGGCTTGCCCGGCTCCAGGGCCTCCAGCCAGAGCGACACCTTGGCCAGCTCGACCGCCATCAAGTTGAGGTCTACGCCGTAGACGCAGCGGGCGATCACCTCGTGCAACGCATGCCGTACGGCATCCAGCGTCGGCTCCGGGTTGCCCTCGCGGATGGCGGCGACCCGCTTGGCGATCCGGCGCGCGGCGGCCACCAGGAAGTGGCCGGACCCGCAGGCCGGATCGCAGACGGTCAGCGAGAGCAACTCCGCGACGATGTGATCGGCCGGGTCGGGCGAGCCCGCAGCCGCCGCCTTGGCCTCGCCGCGCTTCTGCGCGTCGTCGATGACCGGGTCGAGAGTGGAGTCGAGCAGGGTCTCGATCAGCGAGCTTGGCGTGTAGTACGAGCCTGTCTTCTTGCGGTCGTTGCCCAGCCGGTTGACCAGCTCGAACGTGCGGTCGACGGCGCTGTGCTTGGGCACCAGCTCCAAGAGTGACTCGTAGATCGAGCCCAGCTCCTCGGCGCCCATGTTCCGGTAGTCGACGGACCGCCAGCGGGTCGAGCCGTCGTCCTTGACCCGGGCGAGGTGCCGGATCGCTTCCAGAAGGTAGGAGTTGGCCAGCGCCGCACCCCGCAGCGGGGCGTCGGCCCCTGTGTCGTCGAAGAGCCCGCCCAGACCGGGCAGGCCGAGCTCAGGGCGGCCGTTCTCGTCGCCCAGGGAGTCCAGGACGATCCGCAGGGCCTGGTAGAGGTCGGTGTGTGAGGTGCCGCGCCGGCGGAGGGCATGGCGGCGCAGGCGTGCGGAGGAGAAGTATTTCTCGTAACGCTCGCGGGTCTGCTCGCTGGTGCCCGGCGGGTGGAGGGCGTCGCGGTCCTCGGCCACGAACAGGAAGATCAGCCGGTAGGCCAGCCGGAGCAGCGCGGCGTGGAACGTGTGCACGTCCAGCTCTGCGCGGAGCCGCTCGTTGGCCGGGTGCTTGAGGAAGCCGGTGCCCAGAGCCGTGATGGCCCTCTGAACGCCGTCGCGGTGGCTGTCCAGGGCCCGCGTGCCGGACGCGATCGCCTCCACACGCCACTTCTCCAGCCAGCAGGCCGAAGGCGCCTCGTTCTCCTCGACCTTGAACCTGGAGTAGTGCAGCAGCCGGTACAGCAGGACGAACTCGCTGAACAGCTCGCCGTCGAAGATCGCCTCAAGGTTGAACTCGACGTAGGAGGCGGTGGCCAGCGCGCTGGAGTCGCGCAGCAGGCGCAGCCGCCGGCCGTTGGTGACCACGCCCCACAGGTGAGCCTCGGTCCGGTTCAGGAACTCCTGCACCAGCGACTGTGCCGGGATCAGGCCCCCTGCGCGCTTGTCCAGATCGGCGTTCCAGGCGATCAGATGGATCGGGACATGGTTCCAACGATGGCTGATCGCGAAGGTCTTGCCGCCGTCGTCGGACGGCATGCCGGCGGCGCCGTTGGCGGTCAGGTCGCCGTAGCCGCACTCCGCGAAGAGCGGTGCGAGCCACTGCGAGATCGCCACACCGGTGGGGTCGGCCGGGGCGGCGGCCTCAGGCGCGACCGGAAGCGTGCCCCGCAGCTCCTTCCACACCGACTTGAGATAGTCCCAGTGCCGTTCGGCGTCATCACGCACCGAGCGGGCCCCGTACACCTTGTAGTCGGCGGGCAGGCAGCCCGGCACGCCCTTGCCCTCCGAGATCCGGATCAGGATGTCGGAGGGGAGGAGGCCGCCGACCGTGTGGACGGCGGAGAAGACCTGGTTGCGGGTGACGGCGGACATCAGGCGACCCCTCCGGCGGGCAGGTAGACGTAGACGCCGAGGATGTCGGCGGGATCTTGCACGGTGACGTCCAGGCCACGGATGATCTCGCCCGAGGCGCTGCGGACGCGGCGGTGGGAGTCGTGCAGCTCGGCTTCGAGCCGCTTGCCGTACTCCCTGAGATGGTCGGCGGTGGCGGGCAGGCCGTCGAGCACGCGGGCCATGGTGCGTTCGCCGAACACCGCATCGGTGTTGTCATCGGCGCTCGCCTCGACCAGCTTGAGCGCTTCCTCGTCCGGCAGCCACCCGGCGCCCGCCGGCGAACCCTGAAAGGCCAGCAGCCGGGCGTCCTCGGCGACGAGCTGCTTCTCGCCCGACCGGGACGGCAGCGTGAGGTGGAAGCGGTAGCGCACCAGCAGCAGCGTGGTACGGGTGGCCACGGCGTTGGTGCGGATCACGCCGCAGCGCCTGGCCGCCCGCTTGCCGTTGCGGTCGCTCTCCAGCGCGGTGTTGAGCACGTATCCTGCCAGCGCGCCGACCACGGGGTCGGTGCGCACCAGCGCCGCCTCGCCGCGTGCCACGGCCGCCGTGGCCCGGAACGGGATGGCGCGGCCCAGCTCGACGGCGTCGCCGCCGACGACGGGCGCGAGCGCGTCCCGCAGCCCGGCCGGGGTCCCGCTCACGTCCGCCGTGAAGTCACCGGGGCCGTCGCCGCGCAGCACGCCGTCGAGGGCGGGCAGGGCGTACCGGACGAAATCGTGGACCTCGTCCGACCGGCCCAGGGTGTCGCGGATCGCGGCGACCTCGCGCGCGACCTCTTCCGGGTGGATGGAGCGCTGGGCGAAGCGGGAGCGGGAGGTGCGCTCGCGCTCCGCGGCCGAGTTCCACTCCGACTCCAGCTCCTCCGCCTTCCTGTCGAGCTCCTCCAGGCCGAACAGCGCCTCCTGGTCCGGGCGCTGGTCGCGCATCAGCAGCCACTCGACGAGCGCGTCCGTCACCCCGGTGGAGGCGGCGTCCGGGACGGAGACGGAGATGCCCAGGTCCTTGAGGATCTGGCGGTGCTTCTTGATGAGGACTTCGAGCACCTTGCCGTCGATGCCGTTGTCGCTGCCGTACAGGGTGATGACCCTGACGGTGTCCTTCTTCTGGCCGTAGCGGTCGACGCGGCCCTCGCGCTGGTCGTGCCGGGTCGGGTTCCAGGCCAGGTCGTAGTGGACGACGGCGTCGAAGTGGTGTTGCAGGTTGACGCCCTCCGACAGGCAGTCGGTGGCGACGAGTACCCGGCGGGCGGCGCCGTCGTCGCCGGCTTCGTCGGCCAGCTCCTCGATGCGTTGCAGCCGCTGCTGGGGTGACAGCGTGCCGGTGACGGACCTGACGACCGACTTCTTGCCCAGCTTGCCGTCCAGGTGCGCGGCGACGTACTCGGCCGTGGGGATGTAGCGGCAGAAGACGATCGGGTTGTAGCCGTCGGCGAGCAGCGCCTTGAGGTGCTTGACCAGGGCGGCCAGCTTGCGGTCCTGGTCCGGCCCCTCCAGCTCGGCCGCCCGGTCGGCCAGGTGCGCCAGCCGCGCTCCCGCCCCGTCGATCTCCGCTCCCGGAGCGGCGTCGAGCCCCTCCATGGCATCGCTGTCGGCGGCGTCGCTGGTGAGCGGCGCGCCCAGCCGGTCTGCTTCCTCGGCGGTGGCGGCGACCGCGGCGGCCGAGCGGGTGCGCAGCGTCTGGGCGGCGGCGCGAGGAGAGGAGACCAGCGAGCGCAGCAGTGCGATCGCCGACCACCAGGCGATGCGCGCCTCCCGCTTGCCGCGCTCGCCCGCCGCCGACACGCGCTCGCCGGCGTAGGCGATCGCGTCGTCGAGCAGCGCCCGGTACGCGGGCGAGAGCCGGTACGTCTCGTCCTTGAAGTGGCGGTCGGACGGGAAGGAGGTGTCCTCACGCAGGCTGTCGTCGGCCAGGCCGTCGTTCACGGTGAGGAACTGCCGCACGTCGGCCCGCTTGCGCTGGACGAAATGCTGGGCCAGCAGCCGCCGCCCGGCCTCCGAGTCGAGCTCGACGGTGGCGAGCTCCGGCCTGATCAGCCCCAGCAGGTTGCGGAACGCGCTCTCCTTGCCGCTGTGCGGGGTGGCGGTCACCAGCAGCAGGTGCCGCCCCGCGTCGTCGGCCACGCGCTGGAGCAGCTCGTAGCGGAGCTGGTTCTGGGTCGACGCGGCGGCGTCGTCAGCCGCCACGCAGGTGTGCGCCTCGTCCACGATGACCAGGTCGGGGCAGTGCCGGACGAAGTCGTCGCGGTGCCGGGTCGACTTGATGAAGTCCGTAGAGACGATCACGTTCGGGTGCCGGTCGAACAGCGACTGGCCCAGATCCAGGCCGCGTTCCAGTTTGGAGACGGTCGAGGCCAGCACCAGCTCGGCGTCGATGCCGAACTTCGTCCGCAGCTCCTCCTGCCACTGCTCGGCCAGGGCGGGCGAGCAGAGCACAGCCAGGCGCTCCGCGCCGCCCTGTGCGAGAAGCTCGGCGGCGATGAGGCCGGCTTCGACGGTCTTGCCGATGCCGACGTCGTCGGAGATCAGCATGCGCACCGTCTTCTGGCGCAGCGCCATCATCAGCGGCACCAGCTGGTACGCGCGCGGCTCGACCGCGATCCCGGCCAGCGAACGGAACGGCCCGGCACCCGAGCGGAAACCGATGCGCAGCGCCGAGCGGAGCAGCCCGGCGTCGCGCTGGTTGCCCAGATCCTTGGGGGAGGGCGGGGCGAACCGCGCGCTGCCCACGTCCTCGAACGCCGGGAAGACGGCGGCGACGTCGTCGTCGGAGCCGCCCAGCGGGCGCAGTACCAGCAGGTCATCAGCGCTCTCGGGGAGCACGACCCAGTCGCGGCCGCGCGCGGAGACGAGCGAACCGGGGGAGTAGGCGGGCATCAGGCGTTTCCTCGCGTCGTCAGGGTGCCGAAGTAGCGCTCGTTCTGGGCCACGATGGCCGCCCAGTCGGCGTCATGGGGGAAGCGGATCACGTCCCAGGCCGCGTTGAAAAGGCGTTCCTCCGCCTCGGCGTCCCGCTCGGCGACCACCGCGTGGTCGTGGACCGGGCCGTCGACGAAGACCGCCACCTTGACGCCGGGCAGCCGGTAGACGTAGTCGGGGCGGGCCAGCGCCTCGGTGACGAAGGTCTGCGCCTCGTCGGGCAGCCGCAGGCCCTGCTGCTTCAGCCAGGTCACGAAGTCGCCTTCCAGCGTGCTCTCGGACTGCCCGACCAGCCGGGCCAGCTGCTCGGTGCGGCTCTCGCCCCGTCCGGTCGTCCTGGCCTCGGCGCCGGCCAGGCGCAGCAGCAGATCGCGGACCGAGTGCCGGTCGATCGCGGCGTGGTCGAGCTGGTTGCCGTAGGTGAGCAGGCACTCGTAGCAGCCCCGGGCGCACGGCCGGTCGGAGCGCGCGTGGCAGAGGTCGGCGCCGTCGGGAGCGAAGTGGCAGATCGCCAGCGCCTCCGCTGCGGCGCGGGCGAGGGCGCGCGGCTCGGACTGCATCAGGCGCAGCACGCCGGCGCCGCCCTCGGCGGCCTCGGTGAACAGCATCCGGTCCCGAGGGCCCTCGACCGGCGGCAGCAACTCGCTCGTCAGCTCGGAGTCCTCCAGCTCGAAGGCCGCTTCTATGCCGCGTTCGAGCGCGTACATGAGGGAGAGCGCGACCGGCGCGGGCAAGGGTTCATCGAGTTTGAGCACCAGAATGTTACGGGTGTCCTGGACATACGGGATGACGCGCTTGCGCTGCCGCTTCTCGTTGCCGTCGGCGTCCACGACCGGCAGTTCTCTGGAGTCACCGGACGCCTCGGAGGCCTCGCGCTCGTTCAGCCAGCGGCCGTCGGCCGGGTCGAGCCAGAAGCCGTCCGGCTCGTCCTTCTTGGCGCGCAGCCGGCCCAGGTTGGAGATGCGGACGGTGGCCGAGTCGCCGAACGACAGCGTGGCGATCTTCCCGGCCGGGTCGCCGACGATCGCGTCCCGGCGGCCGGTGCGGCGGCCGTGGTCGTTGAACCGGTAGGACGTCACCAGCCGGAAACCCGCCCGGCGCCGCTCTTCCTCGTCGGAGGAGATCCGCTCCCTGCGCTTGGTGTAGACGGTGTGGAGCTGGAGCAGTGCGCGCGTGGTCTCGCCCAGGGGCTGGTCGCACATCTGGCATCGGTCGGCCCGCTCACTGATGTCATGGTGGTAGCCGCAGGAGGCGCAGCGCTGGGCGTCGGTGGTGATCACATCGCCCGAGGCGTCCGGCTGCAGCTGGATCCGCTCGACCTGATAGCGCGAACCCTCGTGGTAGATGAGCGCGCCGGGGCCGAACTCGCGGATGGCCAGGAAACGGGGCCGCTGCAGATAGTCTCCGTCGCCGTAGCGGCGGCCGACCGTCGGGATGTAGGCGGCCAGCGGCAGGCGCGGGAAGGAGTAGCCGGGCAGGAACCCCTCGCTGGCGAGATAGCGGTAGGGGTTGAAGTCCGACAACACCGACTTGCTGTCCACGCTCTCGTTCTTGAGCAGGTCGAGCTGGGTCTCGGCCTGCTTGCGGCGGCTTTCCGCGATCTTCCTGTCGCGCTCGGTGAGCGTGTGGTCGAGCCGGCGCCGGTTCTGCTCCGCCTGGTCGACCAGGGCGGCGCGGAACAGGTCGCGCCAGCGGTCGAACGCCCGGTCGAACGCCTCCGGGGCGCGACGGACCTGCTCCTCGATCCACTCGTCGTGCCACCAGGTGGTCTCGGCGAAGTCGGCCAGCACCCCGCCGAACACCCGGCGGGCAGCGGCAACGGCACGCCGCTGGGCTGCCGGTTCGTGGATGTCGGCGTCGATGGTGGAGTGCAGCGCCAGCGCGGGGTCGGGACGGCGGACGTTCTCGTCGTAGCTCAGGTCGATGATGCCCGGGATCGTGTTGCCCAGCTTGAGCCGGGCTTCTGCCAGCCAGATGGCGTTGACGTGCGACCGGACCAGGTCCTCGTTGGCCAGGTCGAGCCGCGGCGGCGCCACCGCTCCCGCGACCATGCGCTCGGAGCGGCGGAAATAGTACTGGTCGTGGCTGTTGCCGGTAGCGCAGTAGGTCGTCACCAGCGCGGGCTGGCCCGACCGGCCCGCTCGGCCGCTGCGCTGGGCGTAGTTGGCGGGCGTGGGCGGCACGTTCCGCATCATCACGGCGTTGAGCTCGGAGATGTCCACACCCAGCTCCATGGTGGGGGAGCAGTAGAGGAGCTTCAGATCCGCCCGGCGGAAGGCGTCCTCACGCCGTTCCCGTTCCTCGGGGGAGACCTGAGCGGTGTGCTCGCGGGCCGACAGCCCGGCCAGGGCGGCGGCCGTGTCGCGGTACAGGTCGCGGAAGAAGACGTTGACCCGGGGACCGTCGCCGCTGGCGTAGGTGCGGGTCAGCGGGTCATGGCAGCCCGTCTCGCCCGTTCCCGCCCGCCAGAGGAGACAGGCGGCCGAGACCCGGTAGCCGGTGATCGGCGGGCCGGCGGGACGGCGCCTCCAGCCGGCCCGCTGCGGCGCGGCCTCGACCGTCGTCAGCAACTGGGCTGTGGCCAGCACCTTCATCAGGTCCACGATGACTTGCTGGGTGTCGTCGATGGACAGCTTCGGGAAGTGCAGCCGCCTGAGATATTTACCGAACTTGCCGCGCCCGGACAGGAACAGGCCCGACCGGTCGATGCCCGGCCGCGAGCCCTGCGGGTAGGCCGTGCCGACCTTGGGCCTGTCGCCTTCGGCCAGCCGCCACGGCTCGATCAGCCGCTCCTCACTGGCGCGCTGGAGGCTGTCGAAGTCCTCGCGGAAATACTCGACGTCGATGGCCAGCGCACGGCGCATCTCGTCCAGGAGCGCCCGCATGATCTCCGCACGGCGCCCGGCCTCGGCCTGCCGCAGCGCCGGATGCTTCGCCGCCTCCCACCGCTGGTCGTTGGCGGAGAGCCAGTCGAGGTCGGCGTAGTCGATGACCAGCAGGCCGGTCTGCTCCAGGTTGGGCATGGTGACCCGCCAACCGCGCTCCAGATCGAGGTAGAGGCGGAAGGCGATCACGTCACGCAGCGTCTTGGCGGCGCGAGCGGCCATCGACGGCGCCAGGTCGTCGCCTCTGGCGTAGTCGGTCACGGCCAGGCCGAGCGACTCCGACACCCGGGAGGCCAGATCTTCGTGCCGGATGCCCCCCTCGCCCGCCGCCCTGGCCGCGTGGAAGAGCGCGCTGCGCAGCTGCGTGATCTGGACGAAGTCGTTGAAGTGTCCCGCCTGCAGGGAGGCGTCCTGCCGGTTGTCGACGAAGGTCAGCAGCTTGCGGGCCCTCTTGTCGAGCGCCTCGGCCGGCACCTCCTTGAGCGATCGGACGATCGAGGCGGAGACCAGCGACGTGGCGGAAGAGCGGCCCTCCTGGTCGAGCCGGGCCAGCTTGGCGAAATCCTTGCCACGGACCTGCTCGTAGCTCACCCCGCAGTGCAGGCAGAATAGGAACGGCGAGGGAATGAAGGCGGCCTTCAGCTCGCCGCGCCCTTCGACGCCGTACGGGTCGACGGTCACCGATCGCGGGACCCTGGGACGGTAGGAGTCGCGCACGATCTCCCCGCCCTGCTCGTCGTACTCCAGCCACGACTCGGGCAGGCGGCGGCGGGCGACCATCTCCTCAACGGTGGACGGCCAGGGCCGGGTGGAGTCGATGTAGAGATAGCCGTCTCCGGCGCGGCCCGCCGTGGCAGCGGTTTCCGGGCGCGTACCGTACACGATGCTGTTGTCCTTCTCCGTGCGCCACACGGTCAGGTACTCCTGGCCGCACTCGCGGCAGAAGGCCAGCGGCAGCAGGATCTTGCCGCCGGAACCCGGCTGGTAGAGCTGGTAGTCGCGGGTCATGTGACGGCTCTGCGCGTCCTCCAGGGTGACGTAGACGGTGTCGCCCTTGGACAGGAACTGGTGCAGCCGGAAGGCGAACAGCGGACGCTCCGTGACCGGGTGCCTGGCCTCCGAGCCTGCCTTCAGCGTGGCCCTGATCGCCTCAGCGCACGTCTGCGCGCCCAGACCACTGCGTTTCGCGAGTTCGGCCGCGGCGTCCTCGATCTTGGCCGGCTTCTGCCGGACCAGCCGGCCCTCCTCGTCGACGGCCAGGCCGAAGCGGGTCTCGATCCAGCGGGCCAGCGGATCCCTGACGAGGTCGTCATAGGCGCGTGGAGCGCCCGGAGCGGTCAGCCGTTCGACGGGCACGGTATCCGGCGGCTCCTCCGTGGCGCGCACGAGCGTCTCACCGATCACGTTCTCGGGGGTGATCGGGGTGCCGAAGAGCGTCGTGGCGACGCGGGCGACCGCCTCGCGGCGATCCTCGGCCGTGCCCTCGGTTGCCATGGTCGCCGAGGTGCCGATGCACTGCAGGCGCTCGGCGCGGCACGCCTGCCGGACCCGGCGGATGAGCAGGGCGACGTCGGCGCCCTGCCGGCCGCGGTAGGTGTGCAGCTCGTCGAAGACCAGGAACTCCAGCCCTTCGGCCATCTTGATGAGCGACCGGCGGTCCTCCGGCCGCGTGAGCAGCAGCTCCAGCATCACGTAGTTGGTGAGCAGGATGTCCGGCGGGTTGTCGCGGATCTCCTTACGGCGGCTCTCGTCCTCCTGACCCGTGTAGCGGGCGAAGGTGACCGGCTCCCTGCCCTCGCCGTAGCCGTCGGTGAGATACTTTCTCAACTCGTTGAGCTGGCTGTTGGCCAGGGCGTTCATCGGGTAGACGATGATCGCGCGTACCCGCTTGCGCGCTGCCGCCCCCTCCGTTTCGCGGTCCTTGAGCACCTTGTCGACGATCGGCACGATGTACGACAGCGACTTGCCGGAGCCGGTGCCGGTCGTCAGCACATACGAGCCGCCGCTCCGGGCGGTCCTGACGGCTTCGAGCTGGTGCTGGTGCAGCGTCAGCGGACGGCCGTCGCACACCGTGCCCCCCTCGGTCTTGCCGACCTGGAAGATGCGGGTGCACTCCTCGTGGAGGATGCCGTTCTGATGCGCCTCCAGAACGGTGCCACCCGACTTGAAGAACGGGTTCAGCGACAGCCACGGGTCCGGCCACTGGGACTTGCCGTCCAGATCCTCCTCGACGAAGGCCGCGATCCGGTCGTCACGGATGATCGTGCCGCCTTCGGTGAAAGCCCGGTAGTCCTTGATGAGCCGTTGATGCACGCCGAAGACGTCCATACCTGAGCCTGCCGGGCGGGGCTCGGGAGCAGCCGCGCGAGCGGCGGGCCGCTCGGCCGGCCTGGCAGCCAGGTGGTTGACGGGGTCGAAGGCGTCCCAGCCCGGAACCTTGTCCTCGCCCGAGGCGAACGGCAGCAGAGCCTCCCGGACGGCGACCGCGTCGGCGGGACGGTCGGCAGGGTCCTTGGCGAGCAGCCGTTCCACGAGCCGGGCCACGTCCTGGGGCACGTCCGAGCGCAGCAACCGTACGGGCGGCGGCGCCTCCTGGAGGTGCTTCTGGCCCAGCTCGTACGCGGACTCGCTATGGAACGGGGGGACACCGGTGAGCAGCTCGAACAGCACGCAGCCGAGCGCGTAGAGGTCCGCCGCCTGGGTGACGGAAGAGGCGCGGAACTGTTCGGGGGCCATGTAGCGGGCCGTGCCGACCGTGACGCCCGTGCTCGTCACCTTGATGTGCTCGCTGTCGCCGATGATCCTGCCCATGCCGAAGTCGAGGACCTTGATCAGGCCGCCGCGCAGCAGCATCACGTTGGCGGGCTTGAGATCGCGGTGAATGACACCGGCCGAGTGCGCTGCCGCGAGCCCGTCGGCGATCTGCGCGCCCAGGGCGGCGGCCCAGGAGATGGGCAGCTGGGGGTGCTCGGAGACGAGGTCGCGCAGGGTTTCGCCATCGAGGAGCTCCATCGCCAGGTACGGCAGGCCGGAACGGTCCATGCCGCCGTCGATGGTCCTGGGAAGATTGTGATGGTCGAGCCGGGCCATGATGCGCACCTCGCGAGCGAAGCGCTGCATGGCTTTCTCCTCGGCCGGGGAGCCGGAGGTCATGCCGAGGCGGCTTCTGAGGATGAGCTTCACCGCGACCATGCGGTTGTCGGCGTCTTTGTGCGCCTGAAGATCCTCGGCGCGGTGAACCTCCCCCATGTTGCCTTTGCCGATGGCCCCCTTCAGCCGGAACCGGTCCGCCACCATGTCTGGGTTCACGGGCACTCCCTTGTTCAACGCCGCACCGGTCAAGCATCCACCGGCGTAGAGTACACGTCGATGGTCGAGTTCGGTATATGCTTTGCGTTGACGGCGTCAACACATAAAAATGAAGTCACATACCGATTTCAGTATTAGATCGCTCCATTCCCTCACTCGCACAGCCATTACCATCGCTTGGGCCAAGCGATCACCTGGCAACGAGGCATGTCGCGCTCGGCGTGGCCCCGCGCCGCGGAGCTGCCTTCCCAGGCCCTCAAATCCCTTTACTTCTGACCTCGCAGGCACAAGCCGAAGGAGTGAAGCCGCGTGAGCGAGCAGCAGTCGCGGGCCCGCGACCCCCTCCTGGTCGACTCCACCACGCGTCTGGTGGAGTTCCTCCGCGATCTGGCGACCGCCCGCCGGGTGCCGGTCAGAGACATCCGCGGGCACGCGCAGGTGCTCTGGCTCGCAGATCTTCCGGACACCGTCGTCGTGCAGCGGTCCGCCGAGCTCGGCGACGTTCTTCTCTCCGTCGAGCACGTGCGCAACGTCCCGCCTCCCTCGCCACCCGGAGATCTCGACGGGTGGCTGAGGCGTGAAGAGCTGTTCGACCAGGAACTCGACGCGCCCGAGCTCTCCGATTCGGGCCCCGGCCAGGTCGAGGACGCGGACGAGGACGGCGAGCCGCAGCTGCGGCAGGAGACGCAGCAGGACCGTCCTGACGTGGTCGAGACCTATGCGAAGTGGCTCCCTGCCTGGCAAGCATGGGCTGAGCACGAACGGGTGCGCGTGCGTCAGCAGCGCCTGCACCGGGAGCTGTACTCCATCAGCACCCAGCTGGGGCAGGCCGATGACGAGTGGGAGCTGGTGCTGGGCACCGGGCTGCTCACGTGGACCGCTCCCGGCGGCATCCGGGTCCGGAACCACCTGATCGCGACCCGGCTGCACCCGCGCATCGACCCGGACACCGAGCGGATCGACGTACTGCTGGGAGAAACCGCTCCGGCTCTGCAGGACCGCGAGCTTCTGACGGACCTGGACGGGTTCACACCCCAGCGCACCGACCGGCTGCGGCAGCGCGTACGCGAAGGCGAGGCAGTGGGCCTGCAGAACTCCGTGGCCGCACTGCTGCAGGCGTGGTGCGACCGCGGTCTCGAGACGGAGACCCGCTTCCTTCCAGAGTGGGCACCTGGCGAGACGCCGTCGAAATCAGCAGAAGTCCGGCCGGCGCCCGCCCTGGTCCTGCGCAAGCGCGACCACGGCTCGCTGATCTCGTACTACGACCAGATGATCGCTACTTTGACGGGTCCCGGCGCGCAGACACCTCTGGGCCTGGCCCAGCTCGTGACTCCCCTCGAACCCGCCGAGCGGATGGCCTTCCTGCGAGACGAAGGCGTCGCGTCCTCGGGATCCCTTGGACACGACCCGCTGTTCCCCCTCCCCGCCAACCCCGAGCAGCGCACGATCATGACTCGCCTGCAGGGGGACAACGGCGTCGTCGTGCAGGGACCTCCCGGCACGGGCAAGACACACAGCATCGCCAACCTGCTCTCCGCGCTGCTTGCTCAGGGCCAACGTGTGCTGGTCACCAGCCAGAAGGCTCAGGCGCTTCGTGTCCTGAGGGACAAGCTGCCCTCGGAGATCGCCGGCCTGTGCGTGTCGATGACCGATCTCGGCCGTGGCGGCTCAGCGGAACTGGAGGGTGGCGTCAAGGCGCTGTCGACCCGCTTCTCATCGTTCGACCCGGACCGTCAGTCCAGAAAGATCACGGAGAAGCGGCACGAACTTGACTTCGCGCGCCGGGCGACCGTGGAGCTGACGGAGCGGATCCGAGCCCTGCGCGAATCGGAGACCTACCGCCACGGCGAGATCGCACCCGGATATTCCGGCACCCTCGCCGACATCGTCCGGCGAATCGAGCGAGAGGAGCCGGAGTGTTCGTGGATACCCCTGCCTCTTCCCGCTGGAGCGGCGCCCCTTCCTCCGATCTCGGCCGCTGAAGCCGCGGAACTCGTCCCCCTGCTCGCCGGTGAGACGCCGCGTCGCAAGGCCAGACCGGCGCAGAGGATTCCCGACGTGACCTCGTTGCCCGGTGCGGAGAAGCTCAAGAGCCTCATCGCGGCGGAGGCGGCCGCGCAGACCCAGGCCCGGCAGGCCGAGACGGAAACCTCCGTTCGCCTGGAGCACCTGGCCCCGGACGTGATCGGGCAGCTGGAGGGCATCGCAGCCGACGCATGTCTCACCATTGAACGGCTCGGCTTGCCAGACGATCCGGACACGTGGGATCCGGACGATTGGGCGGCCCGGGCTCTGGAAGACGGGCTCTTCGGCCGTGAGATGGCCATCTGGGAACAACTCGCCGCGCACACCGACCGCCTCACCGCAGCTCAGAGTGCCGTCCGGCACATCGGCTTCCGGAAGATCGAACATCCGGAGCCGGACTCTCCCGCGGCTGTCAGCTCCTACCTGCAGTCCCTTCGAGCGCTTCGCGACTATCTGGCCGGAGGCAACCAGCTCAAGCGCGGCCTTTTCCGGCCCGCTGTCCAGAAGCAGGCCGAGCCGTGGCTCAACGCCACAGTCGTCGACGGTGTCACACCCGTCAACGCCGAACTCCTCTCGCTCGTCATAGCCGACATCGAGGGGCGCGCCGCCGCCGACGAACTCGAGCGCGGATGGCAGCTCGTGGGAGTGGAGTTCCCGCAGAACCAACCGCTGCTGCGCAGGGTGGCCCAGCTCAGCGACGCGTACGACCGCCTCGGACGCGTGCGCCAGGTCATCGCGGCGGTGGCGGAGACATCCCGGACCCTCGCCGCAGCCGGAGTCCATGTCAGCCTCCGTACCTCTGGCGAATGGCGCTCCTACGTCATGGCTCTGGAGGCCGTACGACTACGGGCCGAGGCGGACCGTGCCACAGCTCAGCTCGGCGATCTGCTCGCGGCTCTCGAGCATGAGGCCCGTCTCGGTACACCGGCGCCGGAGCTCCTCGAAGCGGCACACTCGGTCGCCGTGCGAGACGCGATCACCTATCAGCTCTGCCTCACGGCTCTCACCGATGCCCAGCGCGGGCAGCGCGAACAGATCCGTTGTGACGAACTTGCGGGGAAGGTGCGTGCCGCCCATCCGGCGTTGCTGACCCTGCTCACAGAAGCCGGCGCCTGGCACGCCCATTTCACCACCTGGGATCGCGCCTGGGCCTGGGCCAAGGCGCGCACCTTCTTCACGCAGCAGCGGCAGCAGGGACTCGAACAACGGCTGGAGAGCGAGCTCGAGGCCGCGACCGCGCGGGAGATGCGGTTGACGGCCGAACTCGCCGCCGAGCAGGCCTGGCAGGCCGCGCTGGGCCGGATGAACGCCAAGCAGACGACGGCGCTACGCGCCTACCAGGACCACATCGGCAAGCTGGGCAAGGGGACCGGACGTTACGCCGGCAGATACCAGAGCCTCGCGCGTGAGGCCATGACACATGCCCGCGACGCCGTACCGGCCTGGATCATGCCGTTGCAGCAGGTTTTAGAGACGATCCCGCCGATCCGCGACTCCTTCGACGTCGTCATCGTCGACGAGGCGAGCCAGGCGAGCATCGAGGCGCTCTTCCTGCTCTGGCTGGCCCCGCGCGTCATCGTGGTCGGCGATGACAAGCAGTGCGCCCCGTCCGCTGTGAGTCACGGCGAGCTGGAACCGATCTTCGCCAAGCTCTCCACATATCTTCCGGACCTTCCCGCTTACCTGCGGGACGCCTTCACACCGAAGTCGAGTCTCTTCGACCTTCTTTCGACCCGGTTCGGCTCCGTCCTCCGCCTCAAGGAGCATTTCCGGTGCATGCCGGAGATCATCGACTTCTCCTCGCGGCAGTTCTACGCCGACGAGCCGCTCATACCCCTCCGGCAGTTCGGCGCCGACCGTTTGCCGCCGCTCCAAGTCGTACGAGTGGACGGCGCGTGGAGCGAAGGATCGGCGACGCGCCTGCGCAACAGCGTGGAAGCCGAGGCCATCGTGAGACGGATCCTCAACTGCATGGAGGACCCGTCCTATGACGAGAAGACCTTCGGCGTCGTCGTGCTGCAGGGAACGGGCCAGGCGCAGCTCATCCACAACATGCTGCTCGACCACATCGACCCGAAGGACTGGGAGAGACGACGCTTGCGGGTGGGCACGCCGCCCGACTTCCAGGGAGACGAGCGCGACGTCATCTTCCTGTCGATGGTCGTCGCCGAAAGACGCTCCGCGGTGACCTCCACCGAGTGGCAGCGCCGGTTCAACGTCGCCGCTTCACGAGCGAAGGACCAGATGTGGCTCTTCCACTCGGTCAGCGCCGACCTGCTGTCACCGGCATGCCTGCGGCGGTCACTGCTTGCCTACATGACGAACCCGCCCGCTACGGATCTGCCCAGCTCGCTGTCCGACGTCACCGCCGACGCCCGTCACCCGGCGTTCGACTCGCTCTTCGAACAACGGGTGTTCCTGCGAATCCGCGAGCGCGGATACCACGTGACCCCGCAGTTCGAGGTCAACGGCCGCAGAATCGACCTCGTCGTGAGCGGCGCCAAGGGACGCCTCGCGGTGGAGTGCGACGGCGACTTCTGGCACGGCACGCCCGACCAGCGTGCGGCCGACCTCGATCGGGAGCGCGAACTCAAAAGGGCGGGCTGGCGGTTCTGGCGGATCCGCGAGAGCGAGTTCTACTTCGATCCAGACGCCGCGCTGGAGGACCTGTGGGCCGAGTTCGACCGGCGCGGTATCCGGCCCGGCGAGGTCATGTCCGGTGGGAACGGCGTCTCGGTCGCGGAGTGGAGCGCTGTGGCCCTGTCCCTACACGACGGCTGGGACGGCCTTGAAGACGGCGATCCTCGTGAGATGGGCGAGATCCCCATCATGGCGATGTCCGTTACTGGGGGGAACCGTACGAGTCCACACCCCGTAGCCGGGCTGAGCCTGGTGGCGAGCGCTCCTGCTTCCATGGGAGCGATCCGCGCATGGGCGCGCGAACGGGGATACGCCGTCGGCGATCGCGGCCGGCTTCCCGAAGAAGTGGTCAGTGCTTACCGCCGAGCGAACGGTACCTCCTGAAGGCGGTGACCGGTCGTCGGCTCTGGAACCGAAAGGGCCGGCGGAGGAGGAAGCGGTCGGGAGATCACCATCGGCGGCTGCCTGCGAGGTGGGTCAGCAGGTCCAACGGACGGGGCACACGATCGAGATCGAGGGCCTCGATGAGCAGGCCGGAATAGCGGATCTTGCGGCCGCTGCCTGATCCCATGAACCGGCGCAGCTGGTCATGGGTGCTGCCACCGCGCCACGCGGGCTGCTTCTGCAAGGTGCGGAACGAGCCGAGCTCCCCCTCGGCGTCGACGACCTCCTCGACGGCGGCGGTGCCGAGGGTGCGGATCAGCTCGTCCTCCAGGTCGGCGACGCACACGAAGAACCCGATCGCTTCCAGGTCGCTCCTGCCGGAACCGGAGATGAGGCCGGCCCGCTCAAGGCCCCTCCGGTAGTCGCCTTCCTCGCCGGCGTCGCACAGACCTGCCAGCCGGAGGTTGCTCCCGGAAGGGCCGAACCTGCCGGCGTACGTCCTGATGTTCGTGGCGCCGCCCATCGCCACGAGGGAGATGCCTTCTGCTGCCAGATCCACGCCGCGGCGCTTGGCCAGCGTTTCGACGGCCGACTTGTCGCTGAGTCCCTCGACCAGGACCACGGTCTGCGTGTCGCTCACGAGCCCAGCCTGGCACCGGACGGAGAGAGGTTCGACCCCTTTATTGCGAATCTACAGTGTAAAGGGCGTCAGTCGGCCGGGCGCTTGGGCACCACCGCCACGGCCTCCACCTCGACCACGATGTCCGGGGCGGCCAGCGCGGCGGCCACGATCAGCGAGTTGGCGGGCCAGTCGCCGTCCGGAAACCAGTTGGTGAACACCTCCTCGACGGTCGAGCGGAAGCCCGCCAGATGCTCTGTGCCCGCCACCATGGTGAACAGCCGGAGAAGGTGCTGCGGCCCCGACCCTGCGGAGGTGAGCAGCGCCTCGATGTTGGCGAAGACCTGGCGGGCCTGGGTGGCCGCGTCGCTCCCCACGAGGGTTCCGGTCGCGTCGGTGCCGACCTGGCCGGCGATGAAGAGCAGCTCCGAGTCCGCGGGTGCCGCGGCCAGATGGTGGTATTTCGCCAGCGGCGCCCCGACCTCGGGCGGGCTCCAGCGCCGAACCATGACATCGTCCTTTCATCCCTTTTGCATACGTTCGCCCACGTTAGCGCGTTGCGTGCTGGCCCGGCCTCGGCAGGCCCTCGCCGCGGGCGATTTTAACTTGACTAACGACTCAATTGAATATAGGGATGAGTCCATGGGAAATGGGAGCAGGCGCCCGTACCGCATGGGTTCCCGCGCCGCGGCCATGGAGGTTACGCGTACGCGCGTGCTGGAGGCGGCGGCCGCGCTGTGGATGCAGCGGTGGTACGACGACGTCACGCTGCAGGACATCGCCGACGAGGCGGGGGTGTCGGTGCAGACGATCGTCAACCACTTCGGCGGCAAGGAGGGGCTCGCCGACGTCCTCGCCGATCAGATGGCCTCTCAAACGGAGCTGACCCGTCAGGCGCCGGTCGGTGACGTCGAGGCGATCGTGGCCGTGCTCTTCGCCGACTACGAACGCCACGGCGACGCCAACGTGCTGTGGACCGCTCAAGTCGACCGTGTCCCGGCCGTCGCCCGGGCGGCCGCCCATGCCCGCCGCCAGCACCGGGCCTGGCTGGAACGGGTCTTCGCCGACCGTTTGCCCGCCTGCGGACCCGACCGTGAGCATGCGGTGAACCTGCACTATGCCGCCACGGACGTCTACCTGTGGAAGCTGTGGCGGCGCGACCTCGGCCTGTCGCGCGACGACGCCGAACGCTCCATGCGTGACCTGCTGACCTCGATCGACCCCCGAAAGAGACACGATGCGTAAGAATTTCCTGTTCGCCACCTGGTCCGGCGGCGGAGCCGTGCCGCCCGTCCTGTCGGTCGCCCGCGCGGTGCAAGGTCGCGGTCACCATGTCCGGGTGCTGGCGGACAACTCGCTGCACGAGGAGATCGCCGCCGGCGGCCTGGAGCCGATCGCCTGGACCACGGCGCCCCAAGGTGACGCCACCGATCCGGCCAAGGACGTCATCAAGGACTTCGAGGCCCGCACCCCGGTGGGCGCGTTCGCGCGGTTGAGAGATCGCATCGTCTGCGGCCCCGCAGCCGACTACGGCCGGGACACGCTGGCCGAGTTGCGTGCCCGCCCGACCGATGTGCTGGTCGCCGAGCACATGCTGCTCGGCGCGTTCATCGCCGGCGAAGCGGCCGGCCTGCCCGTGGCCTCGCTGGTGACGACCCTGTACACGTTTCCCACCCCGGGGGCGCCGCCGCCCGGCCTGGGGCTCGCGCCCGCCACGGGCGCACTGGGACGCCTGCGCGATCGGGTGCTGACCCGGTTGGTCCTCCAACCGTGGGCGAAGGGACTTCCTGCGCTAAACGCCGCTCGCGCCGCGCACGGCCTGCCGCCGGTTAACTCGGTGATCGACGCGTTCGATCGGGTCGACCGGCTGCTCGTGCTGTCCCCGCGTACGCTGGACTTCCCCAGCAGGCGCTTCCCCGCCCACATCCGGCACGTCGGCCCACGGCTCGACGACCCGGCCTGGGCCGGGGAACTGGAGCTGCCGGACGGTGACGCGCCGCTGGTCCTGGCCAGCCTGAGCTCATCGTTCATGAACCAGCGCACGCAACTCGACCGTATCGCCGAAGCCCTCGGCACACTGCCGGTGCGCGGGCTGCTGACCACCGGTCCGGCCATGGACCCGGCGACGGTCCGCGCGCCCGGCAACGTCCTGGTCACCGCGTCGGCGCCGCACAACGTCGCGCTGCGCCACGCCTCGGTGACGATCACGCACGCCGGGCACGGTACGGCCGTCAAGTCCCTGGCGGCCGCCGTGCCCATGGTCTGCATCCCGCAAGGACGAGACCAGCCCGAGGTGGCCCGGCACGTCGCACGCGCCGGCGCCGGGGTCACCGTGAGCAAGAACGCCTCCCCTCGTACGATCGCCCGCGCGATCGACCGCGTCCTGCACGACCCGTCCTACCGCCGCGAAGCGGGGCGACTGGCGGCCGAGATCGCCGCCGAGACGGCCACCGACCGGGCGGTCGCCGAACTCGAAGCCCTCGCCGAACGAGCGACCGGCCGACACGAGGGCACCTCCCAGGCACGACACGGCTGAACCGTCCGGGCCGTCACGGACGTCGCCAAGACGGCTCCGGCGCACCGGCGACCGCATCCCGCCAGGCCCATCGGCATGCGCCGCGCCTCCACGCGGCGCTGGAACGTCGGGGGCGGCACGTATCGTGACCGTATGCCTGACATCGAGGTCGCCGGGCGCGAGGTGCGCGTCACCAGCCCCGGCAAGGTGGTCTTCCCGCAGTCCGGGCTCACCAAGCTCGACCTGATCCGCTACTACGAGGCGGTGGGCGAGGGGGCGCTGCGGGGCGTGCACGGGCGGCCGATGGTGCTCAAGCGGTTCGTGCGCGGCATCGAGGAGGAGGCGTTCTTCCAGAAGCGCGCCCCGGCGAAGCGGCCGGACTGGATCGAGGTGGCGGAGCTGAAATACCGCTCGGGCCTGAGTGCGGAAGAGGTCGTGTGCACCGACCTGGCCCAGCTGTTGTGGGTGGTCAACCTCGGGTGTGTCGACCTCAACCCGCATCCGGTGCGCTCCGACGACCTGTCCAGGCCCGACGAGCTCCGCATCGACCTCGATCCCGTGCCGGGGGTGGCGTGGGCGGACGTGCTGGCGACCGCGCAGGTGGCGCGCGAGGTGCTGGCCGATCACGGGCTGGCAGCGTGGCCCAAGACGTCCGGGTCGCGGGGCTTTCATGTGTACGCGCGGATCGAGCGGCGATGGTCGTTCGCCGAGGTGCGCAAGGCGGCGGAGACGGTCGCCCGCGAGGTCGAGCGGCGGGCCCCCGACCTGGCCACCAGCCGGTGGTGGAAGGAGGAGCGGCACGGGGTGTTCGTCGACTTCAACCAGAACGCCTACGACCGCACGGTGGCCTCCGCCTACTCCGTGCGCGCCGTGCCCGACGCCCGCGTGTCCACGCCGCTGACGTGGGAGGAGGTTCCCGATTGCCGTCCCGAGGCGTTCACCATCGAGACCGTGCCGCGGCGGCTGGCCGAGCGCGGCGACCCGTGGGAGGACATGGACCTGCACGCGGGCTCGCTCGACGGGCTGCTGGAGCTGGCCGAGGAGCTCGGGCCCGCGCCCAAGCCGCCCAAGGGCAGCGGGCGCCGGCAGCAGACGAAGCCGGTCATCGAGATCGCGAGGGCCGAGCACAAGGACGAGGCGCTGGCGGGCCTGGAGCGGTGGAAGTCCCGCCATCCTGAGGTCGCGGCCCGGCTGGAGCCCGCCGACGTGCTGGTCGACGGCATGCGGGGGCGCAGCAGTGTGTGGTATCGCATCCGGGTCAACCTGCAGCACGTGCCGGAGGGCGAGCGGCCCGGGCAGGAGCCGCTCGAGGTCGACTACGACCCGTGGCGCGCGGGCCCGGGGTGAGGGTGTGACTTGGACCGTCCGGTGGGGCATGTCGCGGTTCCTGAAGAGAAATGGTGGGATGCCATGCCCGTGGGACCAAGGTGGCCAGGGGGCAAGGTGGTCGGGTGTCAGCCCTGCTGGATTGCGTACGTGGCCGGCCGACCGCGAGGGAAAGACCCCTCTACGTGCCGACCTCCGTGAGGGTGGATGCGGGCGTGCCCGGCGCTGCCGCGTCCGGTCTGGCGCGAAGCAGTACGAAAGCCAGCAGGGCTGCTGCGGCGGCGAGGACGGCGCCGGTGATCATGCCGAAGGTCATGGCGTCGACGAACGCCGCCCGGGCGATGGCGGTGACGCCCGGGTCGCTGAGCGCGATGGCGTCGGTGAGTGATTGCTTGGCCGGTGCCGGCACGTCGGCGGGGAGGGCGGAGATGTATCCGGTGGCCAGGACGCTGCCGAGGATGGCGATGCCGAGCACGCTGCCCGCCTGGGAGATGGTGCTGTTCATGGCCGATCCGGCGCCGGCGTGCTCGGGCGGGATGGCGCCCATCATCGCGGTGACCGCGGCCGGGGCTGCCAGCCCGGAGCCCATGCCCATGAGTATCAGCGCTGTGGCCAGCAGCGGGTAGCCGTCGCTGGGGCCGATCGACCACAGGAACAGGAACCCAGCGGCGGTGGTCAGCATGCCCGCGGTCACCATGGTGCGGTTGCTGAGCCGTTTGGCCAGTGTCGCCCCCAGGATGTTGAACGGCGCGGAGGAGGCGGCGAACGGCAGCAGCGCCATACCGGCCTGCAAGACGCCGTAACCGAGGACGAGCTGGACGTATTGGGTGAGCGCCAGCATCAGGCCAGCCGCGGCGAAGGCCAACAGCATAACCGAGAAGGTGCCGCCGGAGAAGTTGCGGTTACCTGGCGCCGGCCGTACCGGGTCAAAGACTTTCGCTCTGGTGCTGTTCGTAGAGCAGGCCATAGCGGTCGATCCGCCACAGCTGCGCGAGCACGAGCAGCACGGTGCCCAGCACGAGCGGCCAGATCTCCAGGGCGATCAGTCCCCAGGCGATGAAGGCGAAGCCGATCAGGCCGGCCACGATGAGCAGCCGCAGCACCGCGCGATGCGCCGCCGGAGCCTTGCCGTCGACGTGGAGTTGCTCGCCGTAGATGCCGCGCGCCGCCCAGCTGGTCGGCTCGACCGCCCTGAACAGATGCACGTTCAGCCAGAGCCACACGATGACGAGGGCCACGCCGCACAGTGACCACCAGCCGATCCATTCGCGGCTCCAGACGGCCAGTTCGAACGCGGGGATCGCGGCGAACCGGGTCCAGACGCTCCACGGGTTGGCGTGCTTCTTCCACGCCTGGTCGGTCATGCCGTGCGCGCCTGCCACCACGTTCTTGGGCTTCACTGATGGCTCTCCTTTGGCGTCGGGGAGGTCGCCATGGCGCGATCTCCACGCCTCAGAGCGTATAGAACTTTCAGAGATTTGTAAATTCTCTGAGAACTCGAAGTGGTTGATAGGATCGAGATATGGACACCGACCAGCGGCTGCGTGAGGCCGCCGAGAAGCTGGCGCTGACCCTCGCGCAGGGCGGCATGCAAAAAACCACCGCCCGGGTGATGACCGCCCTGCTCTACACCCGGCAAGAGTCGATGACCGCCGCCGACCTGTGCGAGCAGTTGTCCATCAGCTCGGGAGCGGTGTCCACCGCGGTCAAGCAGCTGATCCCGCTCGGCCTCATCGAACGGGTGCCTGCCCCCGGCAGCCGCCGTGACCACTACCGCTTTCGCCAGGGGGCTTGGGCCAGCTTGATGTCACAGCAGAACGCGATGCTGGCCACCATGGGCGCCGCCGCCCAGGAAGGCCTGGACGCGGCGGGCGAGGACAGCATCACCGGCCGGCGCCTGCACGAGATGAAGGACTTCTACGCTTACATGACCGAGCAGCTGATCCCGCTCATCGACAGCTGGCGCGAGCGCTATGCCGTCCAGCACGCCAACACTGCCCGGTAGCGGTAACGGGCTGTAGGCCGCTGGCGGACTGTTGGCGGCCTGCTTTCCTTGTCATCCAGCCTGCGGACTGACAGAAGGATAGGCCCTCAGGCGGCGCCGCGTCCGCCACGCAGGACGCGGCGCACTCCCATGGCGAAAGCGGTCAGCAGCAGCCCGCCGAGCACGAAGTCGGCCGTCAGCAGCCAGGCGCGCTCGCCGGTGCCGAGCTGGCTGGCGCCGTGGGGCCACAGGCTGTAGCCGGGCCGGATGGCACCGTCGGCCCACAAAACACCATCGGTACGAGCACACCGGCGGCACGTCACACGGTGAGGGCCCGCGGGGAGGACGTTCAGCGGCCGGAGATGAGGTCGGCGAGGCGGGCATAGACCGACGTGGTGGTGCCGCGCTCGTTCTCGTGGCGGTCGGCGGCGCGGAAGAGGGCGTAGATGAGCTGCACGCCGGCCCACCGCAGCGGCTCCGGCTCCCACTGCCGCACCTGGCGTCCCACCCACGGCAGTCCCGTCAGCTCCGTCTCCCGCCGCAGCACCAGGTCGCGCAGGGTGCGGCCGGCCAGGTTGGTCGTGGTGACGCCGCTGCCGACGTAGCCGCCCGCCCAGCCGAGCCCGCTGGCGTGGTCCAGGTGCACCGTCGAGCACCAGTCGCGCGGCACGCCGAGCACCCCGCACCAGGCGTGCTGGACCCGCGCGTCGGCGGCCGCGGGGAAGAGTTTGATCAGCATGCGCCACAGCAGCGCGACGGTCTGCGGCTGGGTGGCGCCCCGGGCGTCGGTACGCGACCCGAACCTGTAGGGCACGCCACGGCCGCCGATGGCGATGCGGTCGTCGGCGGTCCGCTGGGCGTAGATGTAGGCGTGGGCCTCGTCCCCGACGAGTTCGTTGCCCGCCCAGCCGAGGTGCTTCCACACCTCGGCTGGCAGCGGCTCGGTGACGATCATGGAGCTGTTCATGGGCAGCCACTGCCGGCGCTGGCCGGACAGCCCGGCGGTGAAGCCCTCGGTGGCCCGGATGACGTAGTCGGCGGTGACGGTGCCGCGCGTGGTGACCGCCGTGGCTTTCCCGCCGCCGTGCCGGGGCCGCAGCTCGGTCACGGTGGTGTCCTCGTAGAGGTCCACGCCGAGCCGGGCGACCGCGGCGGCCAGGCCGACGGCCAGCTTGGCGGGCTGGATGCGGGCGCAGTGCGGCGAGTACGCGGCCTCCAGCGTGCCCGCGGCCTGCAGCCGCTCGGCCTGCTCGTCACGGCCGAGCAGGCGCATGTCGGCCTCGCCGTACCCCCATCCGCGCAGCTCGGCCAGCTCGGCGCGGAGCCGGCGCCGCTGGGCGGGGTTGGTCGCGACGTGGAGCAGCCCGCCCTTGTGGATGTCGGCGTCGATGCCCTCCTCGCGGGCCACCGCGATGACCTCGTCGACGGAGCGGAACATGGCGTGCTGCAGGTCGATCATCGCCTGCCGGCCGCGCGCCTTCGCGTGCCGTTTCCTGGATCCGGCGAACTCGGCCGACAACCATCCGCCGTTGCGTCCCGACGCGCCGAACCCGGCGAACTCCTTCTCCAGGATCGCGATGCGCAGGCCGGGGTCGGCCTGCTTCAGGTAGTACGCGGTCCACAGGCCGGTGTATCCACCGCCCACGATCGCGACGTCGTAGTCGCGGGGCCCGGGCAGCGCCGGCCGCCGTGCGGGCAGGCCGATCTGCCGGTACCAGAAGGAGACGCCGCCATTGGCGAAGTCTTCGGTCAACGGGATGCCGGTCATCACCGAACACATTGTCTATTACCGGCATATGAGGAGCAAGTGGACGATGTGTAACAGAACGGGGCAATGGGCTAGCTTCGTGTCGGCCGCTCGTAGCCCTCGTCGCCGCCGTATACGTGCAGGTCAGGGTCGTTCTCCGGCTGGTTGGCCGGGCTGGTGGGGGAGGCGGTGTGCTCGGTGGCGAAGTCGTCCGACAGCGCGGGCGGCGCGGGGTGGAGATAGTCGTGCCAGGTGATGACGCCCCGGGAGTCGGCGTCCGTGACGAGCTCGCCGCCCCGCTGGGCCGCGTACAGCCTGCCCGGGTAGTGCACGGGCAGGCACGGACGGCGTACGTTCCTCGCCTGCAGCCAGGTCCGCACCAGTTCCTCGGTGTCCATCACCTGCGGTCCGCCGAATTCGAACTCCTTGCCCTCGGGCCCGCCCGCGAGCAGCGCCACCGCGAGCGCGGCGACCTCGCCCGTGTGCACCGGCTGCCAGGGCAGCGAGCGGTCCACGAACATCACGGGAAACGACGAGTACGCCCGGAGCCGCTGGTCGAGGGACTGCTGGAACCGCGTGGCGCGCAGGACGGTCCAGCCGATCCCGCTCTCCCCGATCAGGCGCTCGGCCTCCAGCTTGTGACCGAGGAAGCCGACGGCGGCACGGTCCACCCCGACGACCGAGGTGTAGAGCAGGTGCTGCACCCCCGCCTCGCGGGCGGCGAGGAGCAGCCGCCGGGTGCCGGGGACGTCCACGGCACCGCGGCCCTTGGGGCCGCTGGTGGCGAGGTGCGCGATCGCGTCCACGCCGTGAACGGCGTCCGCGACGCCCTTGCCGGAGACCAGGTCGCCCCAGAACCACTCGACGCGCCCGGAGCTCTCCCGCTCCTTCCGGCTCAGCGCCCGCACCCGGTGCCCCGCCCTGACCAGCGCGGGCAGCAGCGCGCCGCCCAGCGTTCCCGTGGCTCCCGTGACCAGTATGCGCATGCCGCTCCACTACCCGTGAATGCCTGGAAATGACAACGAACCACGTAAAGGCGTCTGTGTCCGGCAGCGCGGGGTAGTGCCGGACGCATGGCTCGAATCGCAGCGGAATCCCTGATCGAACGGCTCGCGGAGTGGGGCGTCGACACCGTCTTCGGCCTGCCCGGCGACGGCATCAACGGCATCATGGAAGGGCTGCGGCGCCACCGCGAAAGGGTGCGCTTCGTCCTCGTCCACCACGAGGAGGCCGCCGCCTTCATGGCCGCCGGCTACGCCAAGGCCACCGGGCGGATCGGCGTGTGCCTGGCCACGTCGGGGCCCGGCGGCATCCACCTGCTCAACGGCCTCTACGACGCCAAGCTCGACCACGTCCCCGTGCTGGCCATCACGGGCATGCAGGAGACCTCCGTCCTGGGCACCGGCTACCAGCAGGAGGTCCAGCTGGACAAGCTGTTCGCCGACGTGGCCGAGTACAACATGGCGATCTCCAACCCGGCGCAGCTGCCCTCGCTGGTGGACCTCGCGATCCGGACGTCGTACGCCCGGCGCGGGGTCTCCCATCTCACGCTGCCCAACGACATCCAGGTGGCGGAGGCGGGGGCGGACCCGTACGCGCAGCTCGGGCCGGCCAGGACGCCGCAGACCTCGCCCGTCTACCTGCAGCCGCCCGGCATCCCGCGGCAGGAGGACGTCGAGTGGGCCGCCGAGGTGCTCAACAGGTCGCAGCGCCCCGCCATCCTCGTCGGCCAGGGCGCGCTGCACGCCCGGGACGAGGTGCTGGCCGTGGCCGAGGCCCTGGGCGCTCCCGTGGTCAAGACGCTGCCCGGCAAGGCGGTGATCCCCGACGACTCGCCGTACACGACGGGCGGGATCGGGCTGCTCGGCACCCGGCCGAGCGAGGAGCTGATGGACGAGGCCGACGTGCTGTTCATGGTGGGCACGAACTTCCCCTACTCGAAGTACCTGCCGGAGCCCGGGAAGAGCAGGGTGGTGCAGTTCGAGGCGGAGCCGACCAGGGCGGGGGCGCGGATCGCGACCGACGTGCCGGTGGTGTGCGACGCGAAGGAGGGGCTGGCGGCGCTGCTGCCGCTGCTGTCCCGCCGGGACGGCAACGCCCATCTGGCGAAGTATCAGAAGAAGATGGCGAAGTGGCGGGCCGACATGGACGCCCTGGAGAGCCCCGACCGCGACCCCATCGCCCCGCAGTACGCCGTGTCCGTCGTCGACCGGCTCGCGGCCGACGACGCCATCCTGACCTGCGACAGCGGCACCATCGCCACCTGGGCGGCCCGGCACTGGACGATCCGCGGCGAGCGCGAGTTCTACCTGTCGGGCACGCTGGCCACGATGGCGAACGGCCTCCCGTACGCCATCGCCATGCAGCACGCCTTCCCGGGCCGGCAGGTCATCGCGTACGTCGGCGACGGCGGTTTCTCGATGCTCATGGCCGAGTTCCTGACGGCGGTCCAGCAGCGGCTGCCGGTCAAGGTCGTCATCAACAACAACAACTCGCTCGGCCAGATCCTGTGGGAGCAGATGGTGCTCGGCTACCCGGAGCACGGCGTGCGCTACGGCCGGCCGGAGGCCGACTTCGCGGCCTGGGCCAGGGCGTGCGGCGGTTTCGGGGCCAAGGTCACCAAGCCGGGGGACGTGGAGCCGGCGGTCAGCCAGGCGCTGGCCCACGACGGGCCGGCACTGGTGGACGTGGACGTCAACCCGAACGAGCCGCCGATGCCCGGCAAGGTCTCCTACGACCAGGCCAAGAGCTTCGCGCAGGCGTTCCTGAAGGGCCAGCCGCACAAGGTCGCCATCGCCACGACCCTGTTCAAGGACCGCATCCAGAGGCTGACGGACTAGACGCTGGCCGCGCAGGCCCTGGTGATCCCGGCGGCCGCGCTCAGCAGCGGCTCGACCAGCCGGGGCAGCTCGCGCACGCGCCGGTGGGAGATCACGATGCCGAGCGCCGCGACCGGCCGCCCGTCCACCAGGATCGGCGCCGCCGCCGAGCACGAGCCCAGCGTCATCTCCTCGTACGTCAGCGCGTATCCCTGGGAGCGCACCGTCGCCAGTTCCCTGGACAGCCGCCCGGCCTCGGTGATCGTGTGCGGGGTCGGCCGTTCGAGCTTGCGCGCCAGGTACGCCTTGACGAACCAGTCCGGCTCGTACGCCAGCAGCGCCTTGCCCACGCCCGTCGGGTGCATGGGCAGCCGGGCGCCGGTCCTCGACACGATGGGCACCGCCCGCCTGCCGTGCACCTTGTCGACGTAGAGCACCTCAAGCCCGTCGCGGACGGCCAGATGCACGTTCTCGCCGGTGCCGGCGAACAGCTCCTGCAGCCACGGATGCGCCAGGTCCTGCAGCCGGGCGGGCGCGAGCTGGCCCAGCTCCCACAACCGCAGCCCCACCCGCAGCCGGCCGTCCGGCGCGCGGCTCAGCGCCTGCCACTCCTCCAGCTCCGCGACCAGGCGGTGGGCGGTGCTCAGCGGCACCCCGCTCCGCCTGGCCAGCTCGGTCAGCGTGAGCTGGGGATGGGCGGGGTCGAACGCGCCCAGGAGCGCCAGCACCTTGGACGTCACCGAACGCCCTGGAGCGCGAGATCCGCCTGCCATGGGTCAATCCTGCATATTTCTTCCATCCAGTGGAAGGGTTGGTTCGGCTGATCGCCCCTGAAGGCAGGATGCTCCCTATATGCGAACTCAGGTCGGGATCATCGGGGCCGGGCCCGCCGGTCTGCTCCTGTCCCACTTGCTCCACCTGCGCGGCATCTCCTCCGTGGTGCTGGAGAAGCGCAGCCGCGCCTACGTCGAGCGGCGGGTCAGAGCCGGAGTGCTGGAGCAGAGCACCGTCGACACGCTGGTCGAGGCCGGCGTCGGCGAGCGCCTGCTGCGCGAAGGGCTGCCGCACCACGGGATCGAGCTCAGGTACGGCGGCGCGGGCCACCGCATCCCGTTCGAGAAGCTGGTACCCGGCCGGCGCATCACCGTGTACGGCCAGCAGGAGGTGGTCAAGGACCTCATCGCGGCCCAGCTCGCGGCGGGCGGCGACGTGCGGTTCGAGGTCCAGGACGTCGCCCTGCACGACCTGGGGGCGGATCGGCCGTACCTGACGTTCGGCGGCGAGCGGCTCGACTGCGACGTGATCGCCGGCTGCGACGGCTTCCACGGCGTGTCGAGGCCCTCCATCCCGGAGGGCGTTCTGAGCGTCTACGAGCGCGAATATCCCTTCGCCTGGCTGGGCATCCTGGCCAGGGTGGCGCCGTCGTCCGAGGAGCTGATCTACACCAGGACCGAGCGCGGCTTCGCCCTGCACAGCATGCGCACGCCCGAGGTCAGCCGCTTCTACCTGCAGGTCCCCGCCGGCGCGCGGGCGGAGGAGTGGCCGGACGAGCGGATCTGGGCCGAGCTGAAGGCCCGGCTGGAAAGCGTGCCCGGCTTCACGCTGGCCACCGGCGAGATCATGGAGAAGGGCGTCACGCCCATGCGGGCGTTCGTCGCCGAGCCCATGCAGTACGGCCGCCTCTACCTGGCCGGCGACGCCGCCCACATCGTGCCGCCCACCGGCGCGAAGGGACTCAACCTGGCCGTCGCCGACGTCCGTGTCCTCACCCGCGCCCTGGCCGCCTACTTCGAGCACGGCTCGGCCGGGCTGCTCGACGGCTACTCGCGGGAGTGCCTGCGACGGGTGTGGCGGGCGCAGCACTTCTCGTGGTGGATGACCACCCTGCTGCACACGTTCGAGGACGACGACGCGTACGCGCGCCGGCTGCAGCTGTCCTACCTGGACTACGTGACCTCGTCCGAGGCCGCGGCGACGACCCTGGCGGAGAACTACGTGGGAATGCCATGAAGATCGTTGGTACGGCGGCCGAGGCGGTCGCGGGAATCGGGGACGGGGCGTCCCTCGCGGTGGGCGGCTTCGGCCTGGCCGGGGTGCCCGCCGTGCTCATCAAGGCGCTGCTCGGGCAGGGCACGTCCGGCCTGCACGTCGTGTCGAACAACTGCGGCACCGACGGGCACGGCCTGGGCGAGCTGCTCGCGGCCGGGCGGATCTCCCGCGTCACCGGCTCGTACGTGGGCCAGAACAAGGAGTTCGCCCGGCAGTACCTGGCCGGCGAACTCGAGGTGGAGCTGATCCCGCAGGGCACGCTGGCCGAGCGGCTGCGGGCCGGCGGCTGCGGCATCCCGGCCTTCTACACGAGGGCGGGCGTGGGGACGCTGGTCGAGGAGGGCGGGCTGCCGTGGCGCTACCGTTCCGACGGGTCGGTGGCGGTGGCGTCGCCGCCGAAGGAGGTCAGGGAGTTCGACGGCGTCCCGTACATCCTCGAGCACGGCATCCGTACGGACTTCGCGCTCGTACGGGCCGCACGTGGCGACATCCACGGAAACCTGGTGTTCGCCAAGGCCGCACGCAACTTCAACCCGCCGGCCGCCATGGCGGGACGGGTCACCATCGCCGAGGTCGAGGAGCTGTGCGAGCTCGACCCCGAGGAGGTGCACCTGCCCGGCGTCTTCGTGCAGAAGGTGCTGGCGCTGGATCCCGGGCAGGCGGCGGACAAACCCATCGAGCGGCGGACGGTGCGTTCCTGATGGCCTGGACCAGACAGCAGATGGCGGCCCGCGCGGCGGACGAGCTGCCCGACGGCTCGTACGTCAACCTCGGCATCGGCCTGCCCACGCTCATCCCCGCCCACCTCGGCGGACGCACCGTCGTGATCCACTCGGAGAACGGCATCCTCGGCGTGGGGCCGTACCCGCTGCCTGACGAGGTGGACGCCGACCTGATCAACGCGGGCAAGGAGACGGTCACCGTCGACCCCGGGGCGTCGTACTTCGACTCGGCGCTGTCGTTCGGCATGATCCGCGGCGGCCACGTGGACGTGGCGGTGCTCGGCGCCATGCAGGTGTCGCAGGCCGGCGACCTGGCCAACTGGGCGGTCCCCGGCAAGATGATCAAAGGGATGGGCGGCGCCATGGACCTCGTGCACGGCGCCCGCCGGGTCATCGTGGTCATGGAGCACACGACCCGCGACGGCGATCCCAAGATCCTGCCCGCCTGCACGCTGCCCCTCACCGGCCGGTCCTGCGTCGACCGCGTGATCACCGACCTGGCCGTCATCGACGTCGTCCCCGGCGGGCTGAAGCTCGTGGAGACCGCCCCCGGCGTCACCGCCGGCGAGGTGCGCGCCAGGACGGCGGCCGACCTCACAGAAGGAGCCCCATGAGCCATCCTCCCTACCTGAGTCCCGGCTACCGGAGCACGGTCGCGCGCGCCCCCGCCCGCCCGCCCGTCGCCTTCAAGCTCGACCCCGACGCGATCGAGCTGACCAGCCCCGTCTTCGGCCACGAGGAGGTCGGCGCGCTCGACGCCGACCTCACCAGGCAGCACGCGGGCGAGCCCATCGGCGAGCGCATCATCGTCGAGGGCCGCGTGCTCGACGACGACGGCCGCCCCCTGCGCGGCACGCTGGTCGAGCTCTGGCAGGCCAACGCCGCCGGCCGCTACGCCCACGACGGCGATCAGCACCCCGCCCCCCTCGACCCGAACTTCACCGGCGCCGGCCGCTGCCTCACCGACGAGGACGGCCGCTACCGGTTCGTCACGATCAAGCCCGGTGCCTACCCGTGGCGCAACCACGACAACGCCTGGCGCCCCGCCCACCTGCACTTCTCCGTCTTCGGGCAGGCCTTCACCCAGCGGCTGGTCACCCAGATGTACTTCCCCGGCGACCCGCTCATGCCCTTCGACCCGATCATGCAGTCGATCCCGGACGAGGCGGCCAGGCGGCGGCTCGTCTCGTCGTTCGAACTGGACCTCACCGAGCCCGAGTGGGCCCTTGGCTACGCGTTCGACATCGTGCTCGGGCGCACCCCGACGGAGACGCCATGACCACGCCCTCGCAGACGGTCGGACCGTTCTTCAGCCACGCGCTGCCGTACGAGCGGGACTGGGAGCTCGTGCCCGAAGGGCATCCCGGCGCGATCACGCTCACCGGGCGGGTGCTGGACGGCGCGGGGGAGCCGGTGCCCGACGCGCTGCTCGAACTCTGGCTCGGCTTCACCGGCGACCGCGGCGCGCTGAGCAGGCAGGGCGGGCAGGTGTCCGGGTTCGGCCGCTGCGCCACCGCGCCGGACGGCACCTACCGCTTCCGCACGGCCAGGCCGCCGCGGCCGTACCTGTCGCTGCAGGTCTTCGCCCGCGGCCTGCTGCGCTCCGTGCTCACCCGCGTCTACCTGGAGGACGTGCCCGACCCGCTGCTCGACGGCCTCGAACCCGAGCGCAGGGCCACGCTCGTCGCCGCCGGTTCTGGCGACTCCTACCGCTTCGATGTGAGACTGCAGGGAGCGGAGGAGACGGTGTTCATTGACTTCTGACTCGATGGGGGCCGACGGCGGGTTGCTCGCGCCCGTCCGTGCGGGCACCAAGGCGGAGGCGATCACCTCGGACACGGCGTGGCTGCGGGCCATGCTGGAGGCCGAGGCGGCGCTCGCCCGTGCCCAGGGCCGCCTGGGGCTCATCCCGGCGGAGGCGGCGGCGGCCATCGACAGGGCCGCCGCCACGCTCGTGCCCGACCCGGCCGGCGTGGCCGCGCGGTCCAGGCAGTCGGCCACCCCCGTCGTCCCGCTGGTGGCCGACCTGCGGCAGGCCGTGCCCGGCGCGGCCGGCCACGTGCACAGGGGCGCCACCAGCCAGGACATCGTGGACACCGCCGCCATGCTGGTGGCCGCCCGCACGGTCCGAGCCGTCGTCGGCGACCTGGGCGTCGTCATGGACGCCCTGTGCGAGCTGGCCGGTCGCCACAGGGACACGGTGATGGCCGCGCGCACGCTGGGGCAGCACGCGGTGCCGACGACGTTCGGGCTGAAGGCGGCGCAGTGGCTGGCGGGCCTCATGCGCGCCCGCGCCCGGCTGCGCGAGCTGCGCCTGCCCGCCCAGCTCGGCGGCGCGGCCGGCACCCTCGCAGCCTTCGCAGAGCAGGACCCGTCAACCGCGCTTCCCCTGGTCGAGGTGTTCGCCGAGGAGGTCGGGCTGGCCGCGCCCGCGGCGCCGTGGCACGCGGAGCGCTCCGCCGTCACCGACCTGGGCGCGGCACTCGCCGGCACCGCCCGCGCGCTGGGCAAACCGGCCACCGACATCATCCTCATGGCCCAGACCGAGGTCGGGGAGGTGGCCGAGTCGTCGTCCGGCGGCTCCTCGGCCATGCCGCAGAAGCGTAACCCCGCGCTGTCCGTACTGGTCAGGTCGGCCGCGCTCCAGGTGCCGGCGTACGCGCAGGTGCTCGGCCAGGTCGGCGAGCACGAGCGGGCCGCCGGGGCCTGGCAGGCGGAGTGGCTGCCGCTGCGCGAGGCGCTCCGCCTGACCGGAGGCGCGGCCGAGACCGCCGCCGAGCTGGTGGGCGGGCTCCAGGTCTTTCCCGAACGCATGCGCGCCAACGCCGGGCTGACCGGTGGACGCCTCGTCGCCGAACGCCTGGCCGCCCACCTCGGCCGCGACAGGCTCGCCGCGATCATGCCTGAGCGGGGGCCGCTCGAACTCGGCGACGCGCTGGCCGAGGCGGGCCTGACCCGGGACCCGGACGAACTGCTCGACCCGTCCGCGTACGTGGGCGCGGCTCCGGAGCTCGTCGACCGCATTCTCGCCACCTACCGGGAGCAGCCGTGAAACTCCACCACCGCGTGGACGGCCCGTCCGGCGCGCCGCTGCTGGTGCTCGGGCCCTCGCTCGGCACCACGACAGAGGTCTGGCGCCCCCAGCTCGCCGAGCTCACCGCGTCCTGGCGGGTGCTCAGGTACGACCTGCCGGGCCACGGCGGGTCGGCGCCGGCCACCGGATTCACGATCGACGACCTGGCGGCGGCCGTGCTCGGCCTCGTCGAGGACGAGCGCTTCGCGATCGGCGGCATCTCGCTCGGCGGCGCCATCGCCACCACCGTCGCGCTCCGCGTCCCCGGCCGGGTGCGCGGCCTGGTGTTGTGCTGCACGTCCGCCCGGTTCGGCGAGCCGGGACCGTGGCGGGAACGGGCGGAGCTGGTGCGGGCCGAAGGAGTGGCCGCGCTCGCCCCGGCACTGGAGAACCGCTGGTTCACGCCCGGCTTCGACGGCCGGTGGGTGCTGGAGGGGCTGGCGGAGGTGGACGCCCCGTCGTACGCCGCCTGCTGCGAGGCCCTGGCCGCCTTCGACGTGACGGGCAGGCTCGGCGAGGTCACCGCGCCCACGTTGGTGATCGCCGGGGCCGAGGACCCGGCCACGCCCCTCGACCACGCGCTCGCGCTGGCCGACGGAATCCCGGGAGCCTCGCTCACGGTCGTGCCGCGGGTGGCCCACCTGGCCGGCGTCGAACGTCCCGGCGCCGTCACCACCGCCATCGCCCGCCACCTGCGAGACGGCGGGCGGGAGGCCGGGATGCGCACCAGGCGCGAGGTGCTCGGCGACGCGCACGTCGACCGGGCGATCGCCGCGACCACCGGCTTCACCCGCGACTTCCAGGACTTCATCACCCGCTACGCCTGGGACGAGATCTGGAACCGGCCGGGGCTCGACCGGCGCGCCCGCAGCTGTGTCACCCTCACCGCCCTCGTCGCCAGAGGGCACCTGGAGGAGCTGGCCATGCACGTCCGCGCGGCGCTGCGCAACGGGCTCACCCCTGACGAGATCAAGGAGGTGCTGCTCCAGAGCGCCGTCTACTGCGGGGTTCCGGCGGCCAACGCCGCCTTCGCGGTGGCCCGCCGCACGCTGGACGAACTTGGGCCAGATGCCCCCTGACCTTGGAAAATGCTTTAAGGTTGGCGCGTGGTTTTCGAGGAGGGATGGGCGGCTTCGCCCTTGCGGTGGTTGATGAACACGCTGGGCGACGCCCAGCTCGCCAGGATGAGCGCCGACCCCGGGATGGCGGCGGCGGTCGACCAGCACGCCGCGGTGCTGCGTGACGCGATCCCGCTCGACCGGGAGACACTGGGCGACTACCTGCTCGGGTTCCTGGACGAGCTGCGGCACCGGGGATGGGTCTTCAGCGGCGAGCCGGACGCGCCGGCGCTCCGGCTGACGGCCGTCTGCTGGCTGGCGCGCGAGCTCGGGCTCCTCGAGGACGGCCATCCGGCCTGACCGCCCCGCCGATCGCACTGCCGGGCTGACCGCCGCATCCGGCCGATCGCGCCGCCTGGTTCGGGCGTCCCCGCCCGGCCCTCAGCGGCGCGGCCCCGGGCCCTCGCAGGCCGGGCCGGTCGAGTTCGGGCAAGCCGGGCGGGAAGAGGACCGTCCCGGTCACTCCGGGGGCATGTCCGAGCGGGTGGTGCGCCCGCCCGGCATCGTCCGCACCTGCGCTGTCTCCTCGCTCATCGACCGGGCGTCCTCACGACCCCGCTGGTACGCCTCCGCGTGCGCCCTGGCCTGCGGCGCCTCGGCCTCGATACGGCCCAGCCAGCGCTCCCAGCGCTGCTGCATCGGCCGGATGAGCCCGCCCCCGATGCCGATGGCCGCGATCGCGCCGATGGTGGCGAGCACCGTGATCAGCACAGGAGTGGTGACGGTGGTGGCCACGCCGATCTGGTTGAGCGCGGCGATGATGCCCAGCGCCCAGATGAACACCGCGGCCAGGGTCGCCAGGAACCGGCCGTAGGACAGACCGCCGAGCGCGCCGGAGAGGATGTCCCTGACGGCCTTCGCGATGGCGCCGGCCACCACGATGATCACGATCGCCACGATGGCCTTGGGCAGCCAGCCCACCACGGAGGCCAGCAGCGCCGAGATCGGGTTGGGCCCGAAGACGTTGAAGGCTATCTGCAGGGTGACCAGCAGGATCGCGTAGTAGACGATTCTGGCGAGCAGGCTGCTGGCGGTGAAGTCGCTCCGCTCCAACCAGCGGTGCACGCCGCTGCGGTCGACGACCCGCTCGAAGCCGACCCGTTCGAGCACCTTGTTGACGATCTTCTCCAGCAACTTCGCCACGATCCACCCGATGATGAGAATCACGATGAACGCGACCAGCTTCGGGACGAACGTTGCAATCTGCCGGAATACGTCCGAAAGCCCTTGTCCTATGTTGATGTCCACGGTTTCCTCCTCCGAGGAGCTGATGCAACGGCGCTACCCGGACCGCAACGGTCTATGCACACAGCGCCACCGAAAGCTCGCATAAGGCGACATATCGCCCTTCGGATGCCCTATAGGGTGATCACTATGCATCGAAGCCGCTTGTACGCCCTGCTGATCGACACACCAGCCGCCGAGGCCGACCAGGCGGCCGCCTTCTGGGCGGCGGCGCTCGGCGCCAGCGCCCGGCCGCTCGAAGGGTACGAGCAGTTCATCTCGCTGCACGGAGCCGTCCCGGGGCTCGCCGTCGCGGTCCAGTCGGCCGACGACCCGCCCCGCTTCCACATCGACATCGAGTCCGACGACGTCGAGGCCGAGGTTCGGCGCCTGGTCGCGCTCGGGGCCACCGAGGTGTCGCAGTGGCAGGAATGCCGCACGCTGCGCGCGCCCGGCGGGCACCTGATGTGCGTGCTGCCGGTGGAGAGCGACCGGGAGCTGTTCGACGCCGAGGCCAAGACCTGGCCGTAACGGCGGATCAGGCCGGGCCGGACCCGGCCGCCTTCAGGTGAGCTGCCGCGGCCTGCTCCAGATGGACGAGGTCGGAGGCGACAGTGGCGAAGGTGAAGCCCTCCGCCAGGCGCCGGGCTGCCTGTTCGCCGCCCGGGTTGTGGATGCCGGCCGCGATCCCGGCCCGCTCGGCGGTCGTCCTGACCTTCTCCAGCGCCTCCTCGAACACTCCCGCGACCTCCGGGTCGCCAGGGAAGCGGCCGCCGACGGCCAGGCACAGGTCGGACGGGCCGACGTACACGCCGTCCAGGCCCGGGGTGGCGCAGATGGCCTCGATGTCGGCCAGGCCCTCCGGCGTCTCGATCATGGCCAGGACCAGCACGCTGTCGTCCGCCTCCGCCGGGGTGGGGCCGATCCGCAGCATGGAGCGCATGGGGCCGTACGATCGGCGGCCCCCGGCCGGGTAGCGGGCGGCCGACACGGCGCTCGCCGCGTCCTCGGCCGTGTCGACCAGCGGCACGATCACGCCGCCCGCGCCGAAGTCGAGCGCCCTGCCGATGGCCGCGGGCTCGCCCGACTCCACCCGTACCAGTCCGGTCGAGCGGCCGCCGGCGTCGATGGCCATGAGGTTGCTCAGCAGCCCGGCGTTGCCGATCAGCCCGTGCTGGCCGTCCAGCGCGATGTAGTCGTACCCCAGCCTGGCCAGGCGTTCGGTGGCGATGGGCGCGTCCAGCACCACCCAGTAGCCGACGGCCCGTTCCCGGCTGCGGATCTTCCTGGCGAACTCGGCGGCGGTCATGCGATCTCCTCTGCGCTGATGCGGATGTGCGTGCCGGCCAGTGCGGTCACCGGTTGTACGCCGGCATCGGGCCGCGGAGCGAGTCGCCCACGGCGTCGCAGGCGGCGGCCACGTCGGCGGGCAGCGGCCCGGCCGCCAGCGCGGCCAGGTTGGCGCCGAGCTGGCCAGGGCCGGAGGCGCCGAGCAGCACAGCGCTCACCACCGGCCTGCCGGTCAGCCAGCGCAGCGACAACTCGGCGAGCGGCATCCCGGCCGCGCGGGCGATCGCGCCCAGGTCCTCGACGGCCCGGAACAACCCGGCGTCCCAGTACCGCTGCCGGTACATCGCCGCGAGCCGCGAGTCGCCGAAGCGGCCTGCCTCCGGCGCCTGGCCGAAGCGGTGCCGGCCGGTCAGCAGGCCGCCGCCGAGCGGGTTGTAGACCATCGTGCGCAGGCCGGCCGTGAGCGCGAACTCCGCGTACTCGTCCTCGATCCTCCTGGCCAGCAGGTTGTAGAGCTGCTGGGCGACCACGGGCCGCGGGACGATCCCGGCGATCTGCCAGGCGGCGTAGTTGGACACGCCCAGCTCGCCGATCTTGCCCTCGGCGACCAGCTCGGCGACCGTGCCGAGAGTGTCCTCCAGCGGCGTCGCCCGGTCCGGCTGGTGGAGGTAGAACAGGTCGACGTGATCGGTCCGCAACCGTCGCAGGCTGCCCTCCAGCGAGGCGCGCAACCCGGCGGGGGAGAGCGGCGCGTGCTCGCCGGCGTCCGGGTGCGGGATGCCGGCCTTGGTCGCCAGCACCACCCGGTCGCGGCGGCCGCGCAACAACTCGCCGAGGATCTCCTCGGCGGCGCCGCCCGCGTAGCCGTTGGCCGTGTCCACGCCGCTCACCCCGGCGTCGAGCGCGAGGTCCAGCATCCGCCCAGCCGTCCCGGCGTCCACGGTGTCGCCGAACGTCATGGTGCCGAGCACCGGTTCGGGGATCATGCCTCTTCCCTTGTCGTAGTCGGCCGGCCGTCGCGCCGAGCGGTTCGCCATGGCGGCCCGCGGTCGCGGAGGGGGTGGGCGTGCTCTCCTGGCTGAGCCGTTCAGCCCTGTGACGCCGTGCTGAGGGTTTACGTTCCCTGCGGGCAACTGTGGCATAGCGTGCGCGTTCCGTGCAATACTTGCCGCGTGATTTGCGCAGTTTCATGACGTTCGGAGGTGGGTGTGTGGGCCACGTCCCGGTGTTCGCCCTGGCCGACGATCTGTCAGGGGCGGCGGAAACGGCGGCCGTGCTCATGTCGCCCGAACGCCCCGCACGCATCACGCTGTCGGGGCCGCCGTACGTCGCCATGCCGCCCGTCCTCGTCGCCGACCTCGACACCCGCCACCGTCCTGGGGCCGCGGCTCTGGTACGGGAAGCACTCGCCTCGGCGGGCGACCGTCACGTCCTCATCAAGATCGACTCGCTGTTGCGCGGCGACATCGCCGCCACCGTCCACGCCTGCCTGACCACCCCCGCGCGCTCGGCGTCCGTGCCCGTCGTGCTCGCCTGCGCGCTGCCGCAGGCCGGGCGCACGGTCGTGAACGGCGTACCGCTCATCCACGGGATACCCCTGCGCGAAACACGCACCCGACCCGCCCAACCCCAAACTCCACCCACCACCGCACCCACCACCGGGTCCGCTGCTGGGACCGCTGCTGGGTCCGCTGCTGGGACCGCTGCTGGGACCACTGCTGGGACCACTGCCGGGTCTGGCGTTCCCGCCACCGTGGCCGAGACCCTGGGAGGGGTGCCGTCGGCGGGTGTCGGGCTGGACACCGTCCGAGCCGGGCGGGCCGCCCTCATGCAGGCGCTGGCGAAGGTGGCCGCGAGCGGGCGGGTGGCCGTGTGCGACGCGGAGACGGACGGCGACCTGGACACGATCGTCGCGGCCGCGCTCGTCAACGACCCGGCGACCCGCCTCATCGGCGCCGGTGGCCTGGCCGCCGCCCTCGGCCGCGCCCTGAACCCCGCCCCCGCCCCCGCGCCGCCCGGGCCCCCGCCTCCTCCGGCCGATGGGTCGTCCGCGGGCGTGCCGGTCACTGGGCCGACGTCTCCTCAGGTCGGCGGGCCGGCCGCGCTGCTCGTCGTGGTGGGCACGGCGGAACCGGCGGCGGCGGAGCAGGCCAGGCTGCTCGTCGCGCACGGCGCCGAGCCCGTGACCCTCGACGCGGCAGACCTCGCCGCGGTGGATCCCGGCACGGCGGCGGGTCCCCGTACGGCGGCGGAGCCGGTCGTGGGGCGGGTGCGGCGGGCGCTGGCCGGCGGGGTCGCCGTACTGACCGTACGAGGACCGGCGCCGCCCTCCCTCACCGCCATCCTCGGCCGGACAGTACGTGAGGCGCTCGGAGCAACCCGCGCCGACCTGGTCCTGACCGGCGGTGAGACCGCGAGGAGGGTCCTCGACGCGCTGGACGTGCGCGAGCTGATCCCCGTGGGCCAGGTGCACCACGGCGCCGTGCACAGCCGAACGCCCGACGGCCGTTCCGTGGTCACCAGGCCGGGCAGCTTCGGCGGCCGGGACAGCCTCCTGCGCATCGCCGCCCATCTCAGGCCCGGGCGCTTCCCCACCACAACCATCGACGAAAGGCCGACATGAGCAGCACTCCTCTCATCGCCCTCACCATGGGGGACGGATCCGGCGTAGGGCCGGAGGTCGTCGTCGGCGCGCTCCTCGCCCCCGAGACCTCCGCGTTCTGCCGCCCGGTCGTCATCGGTGACGCGGCACGTCTGCGCAGGGCCGCCGGATTCCGCGGCCTGAGGCCGGAGGTGGTCGCGGTGGAGTCTGTGGGCGAGGCCGTCTTCGAACCAGGCCGGATCAACGTCATCGACCTGGGACTGCTGCCGGAGGACCTGCCGTGGGGCGAGGTGTCGCCGGTCGCGGGCCACGCGGCCTACGCGTACGTACGGCTGGCCGGCGAGCTGGCGACGTCGGGTGACGTGCAGGCGATCTGCACGGCCCCCCTGAACAAGGAGGCGCTGCACGCGGCCGGGCACCTCTTCCCCGGGCACACCGAGCTCCTGGCACACCTGACGGGGACGGCGGAGGTGTCGATGATGTTGTCGACGTCCAAGGTGAGGGTCATCCACGTCACCACGCACATCGGCCTCATCGACGCGGTCGCGCGCATCGAGCCCGGCCTGGTCGAGCGGACCATCCGCCGGGGTGAGGCGGCGATGCGCGGCTCGGGCGTGGCGCGTCCCAAGATCGGCGTGTGCGGCATCAACCCGCACGCGGGGGAGAACGGCCTGTTCGGGTACGGCGAGGAGGAGGAGAAGATCGTCCCGGCGATCGAGCTCCTGCGCGCGGAGGGCATGGACGTGCACGGCCCGCTCCCCGCCGACACCGCGTTCTTCCTGGCGGGCCGAGGCGACTACGACCTGATCGTGGCCATGTACCACGACCAGGGGCACGGCCCGGTGAAGATCCTCGGCCTGGAGGCCGGGGTGAACATCACGGTGGGGTTGCCGGTGATCAGGACGTCGGTGGACCATGGCACCGCCTTCGACATCGCGGGGAAGGGCGTCGCCGACGCCGGTAGCATGATCGAGGCCCTCCGCCAGGCGGCAGAGCTGTCGTCCGCGCGGGGCGTGTGACGAGAGGGGACCATCGATGGGCCGCGCAGCGCAGGCTCGCCGCGACGAGATCGTCCGCCTGGCCACCACCACCGGGCTGGCCAGCGTCGAGGAGCTGTCGAGCCAGTTGGGGGTGACGGCCTCCACCATCCGCCGCGACCTGGCCCACCTGAAGGCGGCGGGGCTGCTGGCACGCACGTACGGCGGGGCGATGGCGGTCGTCACCCACCCGGAGGCGTCGCTGCGGCAGCGCATCGGGGAGGCGTTCGAGGCCAAGCGGGCCATCGCCGCCTGGGCCGCCGCGCAGATCCGCCCGGGGGAGACGATCCTGCTCGACTCGGGCTCGACGACGGGCGCGCTGGCCCACGAGCTGCGGCACGCCGCCGACCTGACGGTGGCCACCACGGGAGTGAACGCCCTGCAGGAGCTGGTGGGCGCGACCGGCGTGCACGTCGAGTGCCTGGGCGGCACCCTGCGTCACGTGAGCCAGGGCTTCGTCGGGCCGCTGGCGGAGGCGGCGCTGAGCAGGATGACGTTCGACCGGGTCTTCCTGGGCGCCGACAGCGTCACGGCCGAGGACGGCATCTGCGAGGCCAGCCTGCAGCAGACCCGCTTCAAGGAGCTGATGATGCAGCGCTCCCGCCACATCTACCTGCTGGTCCACGCCGCCAAGCTGGGCCGCCGCCCGTTCCACGCCTGGGCCCGCATGCCCGACACCTGGACCCTGGTCACCGACGCGTCGGCCACCCCGGAATCCCTCAAGCCGTTCATGGCGAAGGGCGTGGAGACGGTGGTCGTGGACCCGCGAACCCACGGGTAGCCAGGACGGCGGTGCGTTCGGCCGTGGAGATCGGGGACGTCAGCCCGGTGCCGGCATCGCGGAACAAGCAAGAAGCCCCAGACTCCCGGCGTGTGCCGTGAGCTGGGGCTTCGAACGCTGTTCTGCCTGTTCTGCCGGTGGACGATACTGGGATTGAACCAGTGACCTCTTCCGTGTCAGGGAAGCGCTCTCCCGCTGAGCTAATCGTCCTTGTGAGTGGTGAACTCAGAGCGGAAGACGGGATTCGAACCCGCGACCCTCACCTTGGCAAGGTGATGCTCTACCACTGAGCCACTTCCGCGTGCGCCGCACTTTACTTTAGCGGATCCCGAGGGGTCCGCCGGTCATCGAGGTGGAGACGGGATTTGAACCCGTGTAGACGGCTTTGCAGGCCGCTGCCTCGCCTCTCGGCCACTCCACCAGGAGTCTTGCTCCGAGCGGAAGACGGGATTCGAACCCGCGACCCTCACCTTGGCAAGGTGATGCTCTACCACTGAGCCACTTCCGCGTGGACCCTAAGGCGACGTGCGCCCTGGTCACAGGAAAACCATATCGTCTTCCAGGAGTGCCCGTGCGCAGCGCGAGGCGGGTCAGGCCATTTTTAGTGGAGCACGCGCATGTCCTCGGCCTTCACGAACATCACCCGGTGCCCGAGCTGGATCTGGTGGTAGCGGAGCCGGCCGGTGGTGGTGACGTGCCTCGACGGCTTGAAGGCGTTGGCGGCGTAGTAGGAGCCGGTGACCGTGTCGCCCAGCGTGTACGTCTGGCCGGTGCCGATCGTGTACGGGAGCGGCCGCAAGGGCTGGTGGGCGGCGAGCTTGTAGGCGGATTTCTCGGGATACGCCCGGCCGTACACCTTCACGTTGTCCTTCCGGGGCGTGACCAGCAGGCCCTTGGCGGGAATGGCGGTCGGAGCCGAGGCCGGGTTGTGGAACCACGCCTTCTGCCCCAGATACCAGATGGCCGTCCAGTCGCCCCGGCGCCCCGCGACGGCGTAGCGCTGGCCGGTGGAGGCGCGGGCGCCGTGGTCGTACACGCTGCGGGTGGAGGCCTTGTTCCCGTGCTTGCCGACGTCCTTGACCAGGGGCGCCGACGCCTTGGGCGCCGTGTGCAGCCAGACGGCCGAGGCGCCGTGCGGCGGGCACGCCTTGGCGGGCTTCGCGGCGTCGCAGCCGGTGAAGCGGGGACGGTGGGTGGTGTACGTCGGGCGGATGACGATGGACTCGCCGTTCTCGGCCGCCTTGAACGGCCGGTTCATGAGGTCGAAATAGTGTGCCCAGTCCCAGTACGGGCCCGGGTCCTCGTGCATGCCGGCGACCGTCGCCGGTGTGGTGCCGGGGACGTTGTCGTGGCCCAGGATGTGGGCGCGGTCGAGCGGGATGCGGTGCTTGGCGGCGAGGAACCTCACCAGCCTGGCCGAGGCCCGGTACATCGCCTCGGTGTACCAGGTGCCCCCCTTGGCCAGGTATCCCTCGTGCTCGATGCCGATCGAGCGGGTGTTGACGTCCCAGTTGCCCGCGTGCCAGGCGATGTCGTTGGTCGCGACGTGCTGGGCGACATGTCCGTCACGGGAGCGGATCGTGTAGTGCCAGCTCACGTACTTCGGATTGCGGACCAGGGAGGGGATGCCCCCGTAGCCGCCCTCGGTGTCGTGGATGACGATGTAGTCGACGGATCGGGTGCGGCTCAGGCGGTCGTGGTTGCCGTAGTCGCGGTGCTTCTTGTTGCCGAAACGCCGGTGCGCGGCGGGCATCCACTCGCAGGCGAGGGAGGCGGGACACTCCGCGTGGCGCGCCCCCGACTCCGCCTTGGCGCCGTCGTGATCCTCGTCGGCGATGACGGGCGCGCCGGCGTCGGCGTCAGCGCCGAAGTCAGTGCCATAGTCAGTGCCGAAATCGTCGTCGTCGGTGTCCGCGTCGACCTGCTGCTCGTCCGTGACGGGCGGAGGATAGGCGTCGAGGTCGCTCTCGTGGTCGCCGATGAAGGGCGGCAGGTCGGGTACGGGGTCCAGTCGCACCAGGTGCCCGTCGTCGGTACGGCGTTCCGTGCCCTCCCGCATCACCGAGAACACCTCGTCGGCGAAGCGGCGGGCGGCGGCGGGATCCTCCGAGCCCGAGTAGCGGGCGACCGCGTCGTACCAGTCGGCGGGGTTGGAGCTGGGGTGGTCCTGGTAGGAGGCGAGGAGGGCGGCGCCGGCCCTGATGTTGGCGGCCGGGTCGGTCCGCAGCCGGGAGGGCGCGACGCCGATGAGGCCGCCGGCCTGGGGGAGCGTCGCCCGCGGCGCCTCCTGCGCGAGACGCAGCGCGGAGGCGCCGGGCGGCTCGACGCGCGCGGCGGGCATGGGGCGGGCCTCGTCGCCACGGGCGTCGCCGAGCGCGTCCCCGACCGCCCCGCCGAGCGCCTCGGCGGGGAACGTGTCGACCAGGTGCATCGGCCCATAGCCGCCCGCCGTGCTCGGCCGCCCGCCGTTGGCGTCCCAGCGGGACTCCAGGTACGCCACGCCGAGCAGCACGCTCTCCGGCACCCCGTGCTCGCGGGCGGCCGCGGCGAAGTCGGCCTGCCTCCCCGGAGACACGACGGAGCCGGCGGACCCCAGGCCGGCGGGCGCGGCCGGAGGCCGGGCGGGCGCGGTCAGCGCGGTGGTGGCCAGGACGGCCGCGAGCCAGAGCTGCATGAACATCTCCCCCATGGATGTCACGACGCGACTACTCACCGTAACTGATCTCAGAAAGGGATGTGTCAGACGGGGCGGATGATACGGATGGGATTTGACGGGAGGGCGCCGGACGCGGCGACCCCTTTCTCCCGGTCGCGCCGGAACCGCCGCGCTGTCAGGGCTTGTGGACGCCACGACCAGCGTTCGAGTTAGATCCTGCCCGATATCGGGCAGAATCATGGCGTGTCTCGCTCCAGAGCCGTAAGGTCCTCGTCTGTGCCACCGGCACGGCCTCCGTATGAAGATCTCATCGCTCACCTCACGAGGACGAGCCCGCTCGGCCCCGGAGAGGCGGCGCGCGTGGTCGCCGACGTGCTGGCGTACTTCTCGGAAACGACCGAGGAGTACGTCCGGCGCCGTCATGGCGAGCTGAAGGCGCGCGGCCACACGAACGACGAGATCTTCCCGAGGATCGCCGCCGAATTACGCGGCCGCCGGGTGGCCGCGCCGGAACTGTCGCTGAGACAGCTCCGCAGGATCGTCTACGGATGAACAGGAGACCTCGATGTGCGGAATCGTGGCCTACGTCGGCCCCAAAGACGCAGCCCCCATCCTGCTGGAGGGCCTGCAGCGACTCGAATACCGGGGCTACGACTCGGCCGGGGTCGTCGTGTCCAGCAAAGGGCTGAAGGTCCGTAAGGTCAAGGGGCGGGTGGCCGACCTGGCCAAGGTCGTGCCGGTCCGGTTCAAGGGCGGCCTGGGCATCGGGCACACCCGCTGGGCCACGCACGGCGTCCCCAGCGACGTCAACGCCCATCCGCACCTGTCCGCCGACCAGCGCATCGCGGTCGTGCACAACGGCATCATCGAGAACGCCGGAGAGCTGCGGGCCAAGCTGGAGGCCGACGGCGTGGTGTTCGCCTCCGAGACCGACACCGAGGTGCTCGCGCACCTGATCGCCCACGCCGCCGACGAGAACGACTCGCTGGAGGAGGCCGTCAGGAAGACGCTCAAGAGCGTCGTCGGCACGTACGGCATCGCCGTCATCGACGCCGAGCGCCCCGGCGAGGTGGTCGTGGCCCGCAACGGCAGCCCGATCGTGCTCGGCATCGGCGAGAAGGAGATGTTCGCCGCGTCCGACGTGGCCGCCCTGGTCCGCTACACGCGCCAGGTCGTGCACCTGGAGGACGGCGAGCTGGCCGTGCTGAAGGCCGACGGGTTCCACACCTTCGCCAGCGACGCCCGCGAGACGGCCAAGGAGCCGCTGACCGTCGACTGGGACGCCGGCCACTACGACACCGGCGGCTACGAGCACTACCTGCTCAAAGAGATCTCCGAGCAGCCCGAGACGATCACCCGGACGATGAGCGGCCGCCTCGACGAGCGCTTCAACGTCGCCCACCTCGGCGGGCTCAACATGGACGCCCGCGAGACGCGGAGCTTCCGCCGGGTGAAGATCATCGGTTGCGGCTCCGCGTACTATTCAGGACAGATGGGGGCGCAGCTCATCGAGGAGCTGGCGCGCATCCCCTCTGACGCCGAGCCGGCCAGCGAGTTCCGCTACCGCAACCCCGTCGTCGACCCCGACACCCTCTACGTCGCGATCAGCCAGTCAGGGGAGACCTACGACACGCTCGCCGCGGTGCAGGAGCTCAAGCGCAAGGGCGGCCGGGTCATCGGCATCGTCAACGCCGTCGGCAGCGCCATCGCGCGCGAGGTCGACGGCGGCATCTACCTGCACGCGGGCCCCGAGGTCTCGGTGGCATCGACCAAGGCGTTCACCTCGACCACGGTGGCGTTCGCGCTGCTCGCGCTGCACCTGGGCCGGGTGCGCGACCTGTCGCCGGCCGACGGCCGGCGCATCGTGGAGGGGCTGCGCCGGCTGCCCGGCCACGTCGAGGAGATCCTGGCGCAGGACGACAAGATCGCCGAGCTGGCGCAGAAGTACGCCGACCACGCCGGCATGATGTTCGTCGGCCGGGTGCGCGGCTACCCGGTGGCCCGCGAGGGGGCGCAGAAGCTCAAGGAGATCTCCTACGTCCACGCGGAGGCCTATCCGGCCAGCGAGCTCAAGCACGGCCCGCTCGCCCTGATCGGCCCCGAGATGCCGACGGTCGCGATCGTCCCCGACGACGAACTGCTCGACAAGAACCTCACCACGCTCGGCGAGATCCGCGCCCGCGGCGGGCGGGTGCTCATGGTCGGCCACCGCGAGCCCGGCCCGAAGCTGGCCGACGACGTCATCGTGATACCGAAGAACGAGATCGAGCTCGATCCGATCCTGCTCACGATCCCGTTGCAGCTGCTCGCGTACCATGCCGCCGTGGCGCTCGGCCGCGACGTGGACAAGCCGCGCAATCTCGCCAAGAGCGTTACCGTCGAATAATTGAGCCGCAAATCAGCGACATTCCCCTCAGGGTAGTGTTATCCGGCTCCAAACGACATAAATTCGATACTGTGCGGCAGTTCGACCAGCAGCGGCCCCATCCCGCACGCATGTACGACTACATGCTCGGCGGGAAGGACAACTTCGCGGTCGACCGCCTGGCCCTCGACCAGCTCGCCGAGCTGGTCCCGGAGGCGGTCCCGCTGGCCCGCGCGAACCGGGCCTTCCTTCAGCGTGCCGTGCGCTACGTGGCCACCGCGGGGGTCCGCCAGTTCCTCGACCTGGGCAGCGGGCTGCCGACCCAGGGCAGCGCGCACGAGGTCGCGCCCGAGGCCCGGGTCGTCTACGTCGATCATGATCCGGTCGTCGCCGCGCACTCCAGGGCCCTGCTCGAGGACTCGGGCAGGGCCGTCTTCGTGGAGGCCGACCTGCTCGACACCGACGAGGTGCTGGCGCGGGCGGGCACCCAGCTCGACCTGGCCGAGCCGGTCGGGGTGCTGCTGGTGTCGATCCTGCACTTCATCCCCGACACGGCCGGCCCGCAGAGCGCGGTGGCGGCGCTGCGCGAGCGGGTGGCGCCCGGCAGCCACCTGGTGATCTCCCACGCGACGACGAGGGCCCGGATGGAGGACGGCGATCGCGCCAGGTTCCCCTCCCAGGGCTCGTCCGCGACGGGCGCCGACCGTCCGCCGTCCGAGATCCGCGCGTTCTTCGGCGACTTCCCGCTGGAGCCGCCGGGGCTGGTGCAGGCCACCGACTGGCGTCCCGACCGCCCCAAGCTGGTGGGCGACTGGTCGCTGCCGTCGTCGCTGATGGCGGGGGTCGGCAGGAAACCCGGCTGACGGCGGTCCGGGAAGGTGTCCCGGGTCACGGCGGGCTTGGCACTGATCCGGCTGACGGCCGCCCCGGCCGTACCTCGTACGAGAGCAGCGCGCCGATGCGGCCCCGATGTGTGACGCTCCGCGACAGGTCAATAACCTGAGGTGACAGGGGAGCTCGGGGAGGGGCCCATGCGGCGACGGCGGTTCTTGACCTTGGGGCTGGGCGTGGCCGCGTGCGCGGCCGGCTGCGGCACGCAGCGGTTGACCGAAGGCGCGTCCGTGCTGCGCACCCGGTTCTCGATCAATCCGGGCGGGCGCCGGTGGGCCCGCGCGGGGCATGTGTTCGCCGGCGTGGCCCGCGCCGCCGGGTACGAGACGGGAGAGGGTCCGCAGGTCACGGTGACCGGCCTGCCGGCGCTGGCCGCCGCCGAGCTCAACCAGGGGCAGAGCCTGCTCGACGCCGCCACCCCGCTGGCCAGGCTGGCCGGCGAGGTCGAGGTCGTCGTCGTGCCCGAGAACTCCCGGTTCAAGGACTTCGGCGACTTCGGCGCCGCCCTGCGCACCAGGCCCGGGCAGACGCTGCTGGCCGGCGGTCCGCAGGGCGATCCCGACCACCTGCTGTTCGGCCTGATCGCCAAGGGGCTCGGCGCCGACACCCGGCAGGTCGACTACACCGGCTACCCCAGCCGCCACGAGGTCGTCGCCGCCTTGTCGTCCGGCAAGGCGGTCGCCGCCGCGGGCCGGATCGCGGAGTGGCGCACGATCATCGGGCGCGGCCGGATCAGGGCGCTCGCGGTGTCCTCGGCCGAGCGGGTGCCGGAGCTTGACGTGCCGACACTGCTGGAATCCGGCGTACGGGTGGACTTCGTGGACTGGATCGCGGCCTTCGGCGCTCACGACATGCCGGAGGAGAGCCGCGAGTCGGCCGTCGGCATGTGCGACGAGGTGACCCGCTCGGCCGGCTGGGAGGCGGCCTGCCGGGCCGCCGGGTGGGTCTCGATGCCGCTCACCGGCGACGACTTCGAGTTGTGGCTCGCCTCCGAGGCCCGGCGCACGCGCGAGGTGTTGCGGGACCTCGGGATGGTCGACACGACCAAATCCACAATATGCAGGGGTGGTTGCGGGATCCGCCACTAGATGTAGGATCCTGGTCGTCGCTGGTTCGCCTCTCAGGAGGCGGAGCAAAAGGGAACCCGGTGCGATTCCGGGGCTGCCCCGCAGCGGTGAGCGGGAACGACCGCCGTCACAAGCACTGGAGCGATCCGGGAAGCGACGGCCAGTAGACGCCATGAGCACGCCCGCGAGCCCGAAGACCTGCCCGCGACGTGCCGGGTCATGCGCCCGGCGAGCAGTGTCCATGGCCTCGAGGGAGGGCCGGGGGCTGGTGCGGCCGTGGGTCCATGCCGCCGTGCTCTCGCGTGCCCTCACGGGGATGAGCTCGCGAGGAGAGAGCACGTGACGCAGATCGTCGATGTTGACCGCCGCCTGGCCATCGAGGAGGCCGCCGCCCGGGTGATCACCGATCCGGCCGGCTCCCGGATCGCCGCCGGCCTGCTGGCCGAGGAGATCGCCGACGAGGCGGCCGGGCACGGGGTGCGCTCGTTCTCCGAGTCGGTCGCGGCCACCCACGCGGCGGGGCTGATCCAGGACGGGCTGGCGGAGTTCGTCGCCGCGCACGCCGCCGAGCTGGACGCGCTGATCTGCGCGGAGGCGGACGGCCGGTTCGAGTATTTCGGGTTGCGCACGGTCTATGACCGCTACCTGCTACGCCATCCCGAGACCCGTAAGGTGCTGGAGCGGCCGCAACACTTCTTCCTCCGCGTGGCCTGCGGGCTGGCGGAGTCGGTCGCCGAGGCGGCCGAGCTCTACGCGCTGATGTCCAGCCTGTCCTACCTGCCGAGCTCGCCCACCCTGTTCAACTCGGGCGCGCGCCGGCCGCAGCTGTCGTCGTGCTTCCTGCTGGACTCGCCGCGCGACGAGCTCGAGGGCATCTACGACCGCTACGGGCAGGTCGCCCGGCTCTCCAAGTACGCCGGCGGCATCGGCATCTCCTGGACCCGCGTGCGCTCGCGCGGCTCCCTCATCAGGGGCACGAACGGCCACTCCAACGGCATCGTGCCCTGGCTGCGCACGCTCGACGCGTCGGTGGCGGCGGTCAACCAGGGCGGCCGGCGCAAGGGCGCGGCCTGCGTCTACCTGGAGACGTGGCATGCCGACATCGAGGAGTTCCTGGAACTGCGCGACAACACCGGCGAGGACGCCCGCCGCACCCACAATCTCAACCTGGCCAACTGGGTGCCCGACGAGTTCATGCGCCGCGTGGAGGCCGACGAGCCCTGGTCCTTGTTCGACCCCAAGGACACGCCCGACCTCACGGACCTGTACGGGGAGGAGTTCACCGCCGCCTACCGCGCGTACGAGGCGGCCGGGTGCCACGTCCGGCAGATTCCCGCCAGGACCCTGTACGGCCGGATGATGCGCACCCTCGCCCAGACCGGCAACGGCTGGATGACCTTCAAGGACGCCGCCAACCGCACCTCCAACCAGACCGGCCGCCCCGGCAACGTCATCCACCTGTCCAACCTGTGCACCGAGATCCTCGAGGTCACGAGCGACGCGGAGACGGCCGTGTGCAACCTCGGCTCGGTCAACCTGGCCGCCTGCCTCACCGACGGCGGCGTCGACTGGGAGCGGCTGCGCCGGACCGTACGCACGGCCGTGCGCTTCCTCGACCGCACCATCGACCTCGGCTTCTACCCGACGCCCGAGGCCGAGGCGGCCAACAGGCGGTGGCGGCCGATCGGGCTCGGCGTCATGGGCCTGGCCGACGTGTTCTTCGCGCTGCGGCTGCCGTTCGACTCGCCGGCGGCGCTGGAGTTGTCCACGCGGATCGCCGAGGAGATCGCGCTGGCCGCCTACGACACCTCGGCCGACCTGGCCGCCGAGCGCGGAAGGCACCCGTCGTACGCCGACACCCGGGCCGCGGGGGGAGTGCTGCACCCTGATCACTACGTGGCGAGCACGCCGCGCTGGGACGCCCTGCGCGACAAGATCGCGACGACCGGCCTGCGCAACTCCCTCATGATCGCCATCGCGCCGACGGCCACGATCGCCTCCATCGCCGGCTGCTACGAGTGCATCGAGCCGCAGGTGTCCAACGTGTTCAAACGCGAGACGTTGTCGGGCGAGTTCCTGCAGGTCAACCGCTACCTGGTGGCCGACCTGCAGGCGCGCGGGCTGTGGACGCAACGGATGCGCGACGACATCAAGCGGGCCGACGGCTCGATCCAGCCGATCCCCGGCATCCCCGACGATCTCAAGGCCCTCTACCGCACGGCCTGGGAGCTGCCGCAGAAGGCGCTGATCGACCTGGCCGCCGCGCGCCAGCCGTACATCGACCAGTCGCAGTCGCTCAACCTCTTCATGGCCGGTCCGACGATCGGCAAGCTCTCCTCGATGTACGCCTACGCCTGGAAACAGGGCCTGAAGACGACGTACTACCTGCGCTCGCGCCCCGCCACCCGCATCGCCCAGACGACGGTCCCCGCGGAGGGCGAGCCCCCCGCGACCCCCCAGGAATCGCGGAGCGGCTTCGCCGCGCTGTCCGCCTCCGCGACGGCTGACGCCGTCGCGTGCTCGCTCGAGAACCCGGAAACCTGCGAAGCCTGCCAGTAAGGAGCCCGTCGTGCTGCTCGACCCCGGAATGGACCTCACCCTGCGCCCGATGCGCTACCCCGACTTCTACGAGCGTTACCGCGCGGCCATCCGCAACACGTGGACGGTCGAGGAGGTGGACCTGCACACCGACCTGGCCGACCTGGCCAGGATGACGCCGCAGGAACGGCACCTGATCAACCGCCTGGTCGCCTTCTTCGCGACCGGCGACTCCATCGTGGCCAACAACCTCGTGCTCAACCTCTACCAGCACGTCAACGCCCCCGAGGCGCGCCTGTACCTCAGCAGGCAGCTGTTCGAGGAGGCCGTGCACGTGCAGTTCTACCTGACCCTGCTGGACACCTACCTGCCCGACCCCGACGAGCGGGTGAAGGCCTTCGCCGCGATCGAGCACATCCCGTCGATCCGGGACAAGGCGGAGTTCTGCTTCAAGTGGATCGACTCGATCAACGGCCTCCAACGGCTGGAGACGGCGGCCGAGCGCCGCCAGTTCCTGCTCAACCTCATCTGCTTCGCCGCCTGCATCGAGGGCCTGTTCTTCTACGGAGCCTTCGCGTACGTGTACTGGTTCCGCTCCCGCGGCCTGCTCAACGGCCTGGCCACCGGGACGAACTGGGTGTTCAGGGATGAGTCCATGCACATGGAGTTCGCGTTCAGCGTGGTCGACACGGTCAGGGCCGAGGAGCCCTCGTTGTTCGACGACGAGCTGGGCGACCAGGTCACCGCCATGCTGGAGGAGGCGGTGGCCGCCGAGCTGGCCTTCGCGGAGGATTTGTGCGGGGACGGCATGATGGGCATGGGGGTGACGCAGATGCGCCACTACCTGGAATATGTCGCCGACCAGCGGCTGGTGCGGCTGGGACTGCCGAGAAGGTACGGTTCGGCCAACCCGTTCGGGTTCATGGAGCTGCAGGACGTGCAGGAGCTGGCCAACTTCTTCGAGCGGCGGGTCTCCGCTTACCAGGTGGCGGTTGAGGGCAATGTGAGTTTTGACGAGTCTTTCTAGGCCCTAGGGGGTATCGAGTGCAGTCTCCGGCGGGCTGGCCCATTCTCGCCATCGCGGTGATCGGCTCGATTCTCCTGGTGGAAGTGGTCCGGCGGGTGCTGAACCGGGTGGGGCGCAAGTGGGCGCTCGCCCGGCACCTCGTGGAGCACTGCACCTGGCCCGCGTTCGCGGTGGCCGTCGTGGTGGCGTGCAACCTGGTGTTCGGGCCGGGCATGCTCGGCCCGGCGCCCGCCGATCGCAGCCTGGCCGCATCGGTCGAGCACGCGCTCGGCCTGGTCACGATCGCCGCGGTCACCTGGCTGATCGTGCAGGCCACGTACGCGCTGACGGACATCGTGCTCGACCGGCTGGTCCAGGTCGAAGGGGAGCGCAACCGCCGGGCGCGGCGGATCATGACGCAGATCGCGCTGGTCCGCCGCATCGCCTCGGCCGCCTTCATCGTGATCGCGCTCGGCGCCATGCTCTTCTCGTTCCCCCAGATGCGGGCGCTCGGCGCGGGACTGCTCGCCTCGGCGGGCATCGCCGGCGCCGTCGTCGGCATCGCCGCCCAGCCGACCATCGGCAACGCGCTGGCCGGGCTCCAGCTCGCCTTCAGCGACGCGCTCCGCCTCGAGGACGTGGTCGTGGTCGAGAAGGAGTGGGGCAGGATCGAGGAGCTCACGCTCACCTACGTCGTGCTGCGGTTGTGGGACGAGCGGCGGCTGGTCCTGCCGGTGTCGTACTTCACCCAGAACCCGTTCGAGAACTGGACCAGGCACGGCAGCCGGGTGCTCGCCGTGGTCTACCTGCGGGTGGACTGGTCGGTGCCGGTGCCCAAACTGCGGGAGGCGCTGTATACGTTCCTGCAGGACAACCCGCTGTGGGACCAGAAGGACTGGACCCTCCAGGTCACCGACGTGCTGCCGAACGGGCTGGTCGAGGTGCGCGCCCTGATGAGCGCCGCCGACTCGCCGTCGTCCTGGGACCTCAAGTGCGACGTGCGCGAATTCCTCGTCGAGCACGTACGCGAGAACTACCCGGACGCGCTGCCCCGCTTCCGCGTCGACACTCCGGAGACGCGCGCCGGAATGAGCTGGACCGCCGACCACGACCGGCGATAAATAGGTGGCATTTCCGCCGATCACGGGTTTACCGTGAGCATGTCAACGACGGGCTGACGACCGGCAGAAAGGGCGGCGACATGTGCGAGACGAGCACCATCCGACCGTCGGCGGCCTGTCCTGAGCTGCGGCGGAGGCTTTCCGGATAATCCTTTCCCGAGATTTCCAGAAAGCCGTCTCGGGGATATCGAGGCGGCTTTTTCATGCGCGACCGAGTGTGGGGCAGTTTGGCCGCCCGCCTGCTTTGGGAGCAGGAGTGACGCAGGTTCGAATCCTGCCACTCGGACGGCGGCCCTGAAAGAACAGGGCCGCGGGCCACGGCCTGACCGGAGGGATTGGCGACCCCCGGCCGGACCACGCCCTCACCCCGGGCCGGCCCACGCCAGCCGGGCCCGGGGTCCAAGCCGCCCTTGAAGGCGGGATCCGCCTCACGGGGTGCGGCGGGCGAGATAGAGGGCCGTCGTGATGCTCAGCCCCACAAAGCCGGCCCGCACGTCGTCGCGGAGCATCCGGATGGCCGAGCGCGTGGTCAGCAGCGCGAGGTAGTCGGTGGTGGAGTAGGTGCGCTCCGACGGGTAGAGCCGGGCCGACAGGTCCTGGAACGCGGCCTGCCGTTCCAGCTCCGCCCACCACCCCGACGTCTCGATCGACGCCTCGGTGGGCAGCCTGGTGTCCGGGATGATGTGCGGCGTGTGCGCCCGGTAGACGGCGAGCGCCGCGTCCAGCACCGCGGCGTCCTTGATCAGGTCGACGTGCCAGAACAGCGCGACGGCGCCTCCCGGGGCGCTTCTGCCTTTCTAGCAAATCGGGGTACGCCATCATCAGGGCGCGCGGTCGGCCGCCGTGATGGCCCGCAGCATGTACGGGTGCAGCAGCTTCGCCCGCTGCCGCGGGATGCCGCCGGCCAGGGCCGCCTCGGCCAGCGCGTCTCTCAGCCATTCCACGTCCACGGGCCGGCCGTCGTCCCGCCTGAGCAGCGGCTCCCCGGCGGCCCGGCCCGACGAGAGCGCCTCCAGCAGCGGCCGGGCCGGCGGCGGCACGGGGAAGGCCACGATGTCGCCGCGGCTGTCGTGCACGGTGACGATGGCGAGCTCGCCGCCGGCCACCGGGTGCAGGTCCTGGAGGGTCAGCTCGGCCAGGGCGCCGGCGGCGGCGCCGGTGGCGTCCAGCAGCGCGACGGCCGCGGCCTCGGCCTGCCGGCCGTCGGCGGCGAGCCGGGCGACGCCCTGGCGCAACAGCCGGCGGTCCTCCCGGGTGAGCACACCGGTGCCGGAGCCGGCGACGCGGTCGTGGCGTACCGCGCCGGAACGCCAGGCGAAGGCGTAGAAGGAGGACAGCACGCCGCGTCTCCTGCTGACCGTCGCGTTCGCCAGGGGCTTGCCGGGCACGCGTACGCCGATGGTGAGGGCGCCGGCGCGCGCCGCGTCACAGTAGGTGTCGAGGTGGGCGCCGGTGACCGCGAGCAGCTCGACGGACGGCTCGGCCTCGCGCAGCCAGCGCAGGAACGCGGCCAGGACCCGCAGGCGGACCTGCCTGGTGGCCGCGGACGGCCTTTCCCGCAGCCAGGCCGCAGCCGTGCGCCAGGTCAGCGGGTCGAGGGAGTCGAGCAGGTCGACGTCGTCGCCGGGCACCTCGCCCGCGTCCTGAGGGCGGCGGCGCGGGCGCAGCCCGGCGATCTGCCCGATGCTGGCCGCGCTCGCGCCAGGGCCTTCGTCGCCGGAACCTAAGGCCCTGCCGGCCGGTGGGGTGCTCTGTGCTCGACCGGCGGTCCCTGAGCCAGGCAGATCAGTCATGATCTTGATCATCTCACGGAGCTCGCCTCGCTCGCGTCCTCCTTCAGGACCTGTTTGCGAAGAACGCGGCCATCGTACGAGAGCCACCCCGGGCGAGACACGAGGATCGGGGAACGAGGTGGCCGGAAGCGCCGAGGCGGGGCCGCCTGACATGGTGCTCAAGTATCAGGTACCTTATTTGTAATCAGGTGCCTGATAGGAAGGAGCGCCATGAAGGTGCTGATCATCGGAGCCGGCATGGGCGGGCTGACCCTCGCCCAGGCGCTGCGGCGTGCCGGGATCGAGGTCGCGGTCCACGAGCGCGATCCGGCCGTGGAGGCGACCGGCGGCTACCGCCTCCACCTCGACGACCGGGCCTGCGCGGCGCTGCGCCGCCACCTCGCGCCCGACCACTACCAGGCGCTCCTGGGCAGCTCGGCGGGGTGGCAGGCGTTCCGCCGCTTCGCCGTCGCCGACCACCGGATGCGGCTGCTGTTCGCCGAGCCGCGCGAGCGCGCGCAAGAGACACTCATGATCGGCCGCATCCCGCTGCGCCGGCTCCTGGCTCACGGGCTGGACGGCGCGCTGAGGTTCGGCGCCGAGTTCACCGGCCACCGGGCACATCCCGACGGCACGGTCACGGCGCACTTCGCCGACGGGAGCACCGACCGGGGCGATCTCCTCGTCGGAGCGGACGGCGTGGGCTCGCGGGTCGCCGCGGCGCTGGCCGGCCGCCCGACCTCGGCCCCCGCCGGGGTGAGCGGCATCGCCGGCCGCACCCCGCTGGACGGCCGGACCCGCCCGCTCGTCCCCGGGCTGCTGGCCGAGGGCCCGGCGCTGGCCTTCGGGCCGGGAGGCATCGGGATGTTCGTCACCGTCCACGACCCGGCGGGAGGCGCCGTGGTCGACCCCTCCTCCTGCACCGGCGTGCCCGCCATTCTGGAGGATCCCGCGCTCATCTGGGGGCTCCTCGCGCCCGACGGGCGTTTCCCCGTCAGGCCCCGCGAGCTCGACGGCGCGGGCCTGACGCGGGTCACCGGCGCGCTGCTCGACGGCTGGGACGGGCGGTTGCGGGCCCTCGTCCGCGCCGGGGACCCGGCCACCGTGGCGTTCTTCCGCTTCCACGCCGCCGACCCCGCCGCCGACCTGACGCCCTGGCCGGCCGGCGCCGTCACCGCGCTGGGCGACGCCGTCCACGCCATGCCGCCCACCGGCGGGCGGGCCGCGGCCACCGCGATCCGCGACGCCGACCTCCTGGCCGGCGAGCTGGCCCGCGCGCACGCGGGGGAGTCCACCGTCCCGATGGCCGTGCACCGCTACCAGAGCGGGATGGCCGCCTACGCGGGCGACGCGATCCGCACGTCGATGCAGCCGCTGGGCTGGGTGCACCGGCTCGCCGGCCCGGTCGGGACGGGGCTGGCGCGGCTGAGCCTGCCCGCTCTGGCCACGGCCGCCCGGCTCGGCCGCCGCGTGACGGGAGCCCGCGTTGCCTGAGCGGCGGTCCGGCTACGGTGCCTGGCCCGACGGGGAGCCGGACCTGCCGTTGTGGGAGCTGATCCAGACCTCGCATGTGGTCGCCAGGGGTTTCACCGCGCTCTTCGCCTCGGTCGGGCTCACCCCGACGCAGTTCGGCGTGCTGGCCACGCTCGCCGCCGGCGAGGACCTCAGCCAGGCCGAGCTCGCCCGCGCGGTCATGGTGCGTCCGCAGAGCATGAACGAGCTGTTCGTGTCGCTGCTCAAGCGCGGCCTGGTCGAGCGCGACGGGCCAGGGGGCCGCGGGCGCCGGGCGGGGCTGCGGATCACCGGGGCGGGCCGCGAGCTTCTGGCCCGGGCGCAGCCCAAGGTCGAGGAGTTCAACGCGCCGGAGGCCATCGGGCTGTCCGCCGCCGAGGCCGCGGAGCTGGCCCGCATGTTGCGCGCCGTCCGCGATGCCCTCGCCTGACCGTTCGCTCAGGGGGCGTAGCCGAGCACGTGGTCGCGCAGCAGGCGGCCGATGTCCGGATCGCCGCGGTCGAAGGCCTCGACGAGAGGCTCGTGGTCGGCGGCGTTCTCGTGCGGCCGCATCCTGAACAGCCGGATCGACACGTGCGTCCACACCTCGATGCCCAGCGACTCCCACACCGAGACCAGCACCGCGTTGCCGGACGCGGCCACGATCTCGCGGTGGAAGCCGACGAGGTGGCGCACCTGGCCGTCGAGCGAGCCGGCGGCGGCCGCCTCGTGCATGCGGGCGACGTGCGCCCGCAGCGCGGGGACGGACGGGCTGCCCAGGCGGGTGGCGGTCTCCTCGAGGCCCGCCCGCACCTGGTAGACCTCGCGCAGGTCGGCCGGGGTGAAGCCGCGGACCCGGGCGCCCTTGTTGGGGGAGGACTCGACCAGCCTGAGGGCTTCGAGCTCGCGCAGCGCCTCGCGTACGGGCGCCTGGCTGACCTGGAGCTCGGCGGCCAGGCGGCGCTCCACGATGCGGTCACCGGGCCCCCAGCGGCCGCTGATCATGCCCTCGACCAGCACGTCGCGGATCTCGTCACGCAGCGGCGGCCGCGCCACAGGCTCCACGGAGAAGTCCTTTCATCATATGATCGATCATAGGGTGTTTAATAGAAGCATGCAGAGAGATCTGGATCCTCAGGAGACCGCCGAATGGCTCGAGTCGCTCGAGGCGGTCCGGCGGGAGGCCGGTCCCGATCGGGCCGACTACCTGCTGCGCAGGCTGGCCACGAGCACGCGCTACCTCAACACGGTGCCCACGGCGGAGGAACCCGCCTACCCGGGCGACCTCGCGCTGGAGGAACGCGTCGCGGCCTACGACCGGTGGAACGCCGCGGCCATGGTCACCCGGGGCGCCAAGCTGGGGCTCGGCGGTCACCTGGCCACCTACGCCTCGGCCGCCTGGCTCTATGAGGTGGGGTTCAACCACTTCTTCCACGCCGGCCACGACCAGGTCTATTTCCAGGGGCACGCCTCTCCGGGCGTCTACGCCCGCGCCTTCCTGGAGGGACGGCTGAGCGAGGAGCAGCTCGACCTGTTCCGCCGCGAGCCCGAGGGAGGCCTGCCGTCCTACCCGCACCCGAGGGCCATGCCCGGCTTCTGGCAGTTTCCCACCGTGTCGATGGGGCTCGGCCCGCTCAACGCGATCTACCAGGCCAGGTTCAACCGCTACCTGCACAACCGCGGCATCAAGGACACCTCGCGCAGCCATGTCTGGGCCTTCCTCGGCGACGGGGAGATGGACGAGCCCGAGTCCACCGCCGCCCTCACGCTGGCGGCACGCGAGGGCCTCGGCAACCTCACCTTCGTGATCAACTGTAACCTCCAGCGGCTCGACGGCCCCGTCCGCGGCAACACCCGTGTCGTGCAGGAGCTGGAGAGCGTCTTCAGGGGCGCCGGCTGGCACGTCGTCAAGGCGCTGTGGGGCCGGGAGTGGGACGACCTGCTCGGCTCCGACGAGCTGGTGGCCAGGCTCGGCGAGGTGCCCGACGGCCAGTTCCAGACGTACGCCGCCTCCACCGGCGCCTACATCAGGGAGCACCTGTTCCACGGTCTGGACGTGCCCCACTCCGACGAGGACCTGCGGCGCGTCGTCGGCGGGTCGCGGGCCGGCCACGAGCCGCGCAAGGTGTACGCCGCCTACCGCAGGGCGCTGGAGCACACCGACGCGCCCACCGTCGTCCTCGTCCAGACGGTCAAGGGCTGGACGCTCGGCGCCGGGATCGAGGCGCGCAACGCCAACCACCAGATGAAGAAGCTCACGCAGGACGAGTTCCGCGTCATGGGCGAGCGGCTCGGCCTGCCCGTCCCCGCCGGTGCGCTCGACGGCGAGCTGCCGCCCTACCTGCACCCCGGCCCCGATTCGCCCGAGGCACGCTACATCGCCGAGCGGCGGTCCGCCCTGGGCGGGCCGACACCCCGGCGCACGGTCTCCCACCACCTCCTGCCGCAGCCCGGCGAGCGGCCCTTCCGCGCCCTGGCCAAGGGCTCGGCGCAACCGGTGGCCACCACGATGGCGTTCGTCCGGCTGGTCAAGGACCTGATGAAGGAGCCGGAGACCGGGCGGCGCTGGGTGCCGATCGTGCCCGACGAGGCCAGGACGTTCGGCATGGAGTCGCTCTTCCCCACCGCGAAGATCTACTCGCCCCACGGCCAGCGTTACGACGCCGTCGACAGGGAGCTGCTGCTGTCGTACAAGGAGGCGGTCGACGGGCAGATCCTCATCGAGGGCATCACCGAGGCGGGATCGATGGCGTCGTTCACCGCCGCGGCCTCCAGCTACGCCACCCACGGCGAGCCGATGATCCCCTTCTACATCTTCTACTCGATGTTCGGCTGGCAGCGGACCGGCGACCAGATGTGGGCCCTGGCCGACCAGCTCGGCCGCGGATTCCTCATCGGCGCGACCGCCGGGCGCACCACGATGACGGGGGAGGGGCTGCAGCACGCCGACGGGCACTCGCAACTGCTCGCCTCGGCCAACCCCGCGTGCCTGGCCTACGACCCCGCCTTCGCGTACGAGGTGGGGGTGATCGTGCGTGACGGGCTTGAACGCATGTACGGCCCCGCGGCCGAGGACGTGTTCTACTACCTGACCCTCTACAACGAGCCGAAGCCGCAGCCCGCGATGCCCGAGGGGGTCGAGGAGGGCATCGTCAAGGGCATCTACCGCTACTCCGCCGGGGGCGGCGCCGCCCACCTGCTGGCCAGCGGCACCGCCATCCACTGGGCGCTGGAGGCGCAGCGGCTGCTGCGGGAGGAGTACGGCGTCGGCGTCGACGTGTGGTCGGTGACCTCGTGGAGCGAGTTGCGCAGGGAGGCCATGACCGCGACGGGCGTGCCCTACCTGCGCCAGGCCATGGCGGGGACGAGCGGGCCGGTGATCGCGGTCAGCGACTGGATGCGGGCGGTGCCCGACCAGATCCGGCCCTGGATCGACCGGCCGTGGACGTCGCTCGGCACCGACGGGTTCGGGCTTTCCGGCCCGCGTGAGGACGTACGCCGCCACTTCGGGGTGGACCCGCGCTCGATCGCGGACGCGGTGCTCAAGGCGGTCGAGGAGTAGGGCTGCCCGCCTGGTCCGGCCGGGCCGTCCGATATATTGCGAAATGCCGTGATCACCAGGGCCGAGGAGGAGACATCCATGGACGCCGATCAGTTCTTCGACCGGCACCTCGACCGGCACCTCGACCGCGTCCCGATCCTCGGCATCTTCCGCAACCTCGACCCTGACGCGACCGTGGCGATGTGCGAGCGAGCCTGGGAGTTCGGGGTCGAGCTCATCGAGGTGCCCGTGCAGACGTCCAGCGCGCTGCCGTCACTCCGGGCGGCCGTCGAGGCCGCGAAGGAGCGCGGGAAGAGCGTCGGTGCGGGAACGGTGACCACGGCCGCCCAGCTGCTCACGGTGCACGACCTGGGGGCGGCGTTCACGGTCGCGCCCGGGCTGCACCCCGAGGTCGTCGCAGAATCGCGCCGCCTCGGGCTGCCGCACCTGCCGGGCGTGGCCACCGCCACGGAGATCGCCGCCGCCCTCGCGCACGGCTTCAGCTGGCTCAAGGCGTTCCCCGCCAAGCAGCTCGGGGCCGGCTGGATCACCGCCCAGCTGGCGCCGTTCCCTTCCGTCCGGTTCGTCGCCACCGGAGGGATCGACGCCACCAACGCGGCCGGCTTCCTGGCGGCGGGGTGCCGCGCCGTGGCCGTGGGGTCGGCGCTCAACGATGACGAGGCGCTGGCCGAGCTGCGCGCGAGCATTCCGGCGTGACGCCACCCCTCCACTGATCCGCACAAGGGCAAGGGCTGCGCGCCCGCTTCCCTTAGATGGAACGCTCCAAAGAGGGAGCCCCTTGCGCCCTGCGAACCGTATAGCGTACGGTACGCCGTACGACTACTCTGGAGGAATTCTTGACCGACATCCGGCCCTTCCGCCTCGAAACCGCCCAGGCCGACCTCGACGACCTGGGCGCGCGGCTCGATCGGGTGCGCTGGCCGGACGAGGTGACCGGCCACGGCTGGCGCTACGGCGTGCCGCTCGCCCACCTCAGGCGCCTGGTCGAGCACTGGCGCACCGGCTACGACTGGGAGGCGGCGCGGGCCGAGCTCAACCGCCATGACCAGTTCGTCACCGAGATCGACGGGCAGCGCGTGCACTTCCTGCACGTCCGCTCCGCGGACCCCGGCGCGCTGCCGCTGCTGATCACCCACGGCTGGCCCAGCTCCCCGGCCGAATACCTCGACGTGATCGAGCCGCTCAGCCGCGACTTCCACCTGGTCATCCCGTCCCTGCCGGGCTACGGCCTGTCGGGGCCCACGCGCGAGACCGGATGGGGCTCCACCCGCATCGCCCGCGCCTGGCTGGAGCTCATGACCCGGCTCGGCTACGAGCGCTTCGGCGTGCAGGGCGGCGACTGGGGCACGTGGATCTCGCGCGAGGTCGGCGTCCTCGCCCCTGACCGGGTCGCCGGGATGCACGGCAACGGCATCATCTGCTTCCCCATCGGCGCGCCCGGCGAGTTCGACGGGCTGAGCGAGGTCGAGCAGGAGCGCTTGGCCTTCCGCGAGAGCTACATGACCGAGCAGTACGCCTACAAGCTCATCCAGTCGGCCCGCCCGCAGACCTTCGCCTACGGCATGGCCGACTCGCCGGTGGCGCTGCTGGCCTGGTTCGCCGGCGTCTACCACGAGTGGAGCGACACGGACATCGACACCGACCGGCTGCTCACCACGGTCATGCTCTACTGGCTGACCAACACCGCCGGCTCGGCCGCCCGGTCCTTCGCCGAGACGCCCGACACCGAGACGGACACCGGCGTCGAGTGGGAGCTCAAGCCCGCGAGCGTGCCCACCTCGATCTCGGTCTTCCCGAAGGACATCCTGCGGCCCATCCGGCGCTTCGCCGAGCGCGACAACAACATCGTCGGCTGGGTGGAGCACGAGCGGGGCGGCACGTTCGCCGCCCTGGAGCAGCCGGAGACGTTCGTCGCCGACGTGCGCGCGTTCTTCGCGACCCTGCGCTGAGCAGGCGTCGGAGCTGGGCCTGTGCACCACGTCGCCGGCCGGCCGATCGCGGGCCTGGGCGGATGCCGTTCTGGGTCGCCGAGCGGGCTGCCGGGGATGCCGCTGCTGACCGCGCCGCTGCTGGCCATCGCCTTCCTGCTCGCCGCGGCGTGCGAGGAGGCGGGCTGGACGGCCACCGATCCGCTGAACGGAACGCCGTCGCCTACCACTACGGGACGACGTTCGCGCTGGCGGTCTCCGCGATCGTCATGTCGCTCGCGGCGGCCGTCGCCGCGCTCCCGATGCGGGCCGGGGCGCGCGCCCGGGCGTGAGCGTTACCGTGGGCGCATGAGCGTGCGGTACTGGCGTGACCCGCTGTGGGGCGGCGTGGACCTGATGCGGGCCCGGTTCACGGGCGACCCGTTCGCCCGGCACAGCCACGACACGTACGCGATCGGCGTCGTCGAGGAGGGCCTGGAGGAGATCGCCTTCCCCGACGGGCCGCGGTGCACCGGCGCCGGCGAGGTCGTCATGATCGACCCGGGCGTCGTGCACACCGGGCGGGCGGGCACGCCCGACGGCTGGACCTACCGTGTCCTGTATCCCAGGCCGGAGCAGCTGGCGGCCATCGCCGACGAGGCGGGCGCCGCCGGCGGGCCTCCGGCGTTCACCACCTGGTCGGCCTCCGACGAGCGGGCCTCCGCGCTGCTGCTGTCCGCGCACCGGGCGGCCGAGCAGGGGCAGCGGCTGGCCGCCGACTCGCTGCTGCGCGTCGTCATGGCGCGGCTGATCGGCGCGTACGGCTCCCGCGGGCCACGCCCCGGCCGGTCGCCCCGGCCCGCGGCGGCCGGCCGGAGCGTCGCCGCCAGGGCGCGCGAGCTGCTGCACGAGTCCCTGACCGACCCGCCCGACCTGGGCGAGCTGGCCGCGGCCGCGGGCACGGCGCCGTTCGCGCTGCTGCGTTCCTTCCGCCGCGCGTACGGGCTGCCGCCGCACGCCTACGTCGTCCAGCTGCGCGTCAGGCGCGCCCGCGCACTGCTGGAGCGGGGGATGCCGCCGGCGCAGGCGGCGGCGGCCGCCGGGTTCTGCGACCAGTCACACCTGTCGCGGCACTTCCGCCGCATGGTGGGGGTGACACCGGGCGCCTACCAGCGGGGGGTGCTGGCGGGCCGGCCGGTCGGCGGGAGGCGCGGGTGACGTGGAGCGTGGTGGCGGCGGTTAGCGGGACGCGCGGATGACGCGGAGCGCCTCCTCCACGCGGTCGGCGCCGGTGCGGACACTGAGCACGCACAGGCGCAGGTAGAACGCATCCTCCAGGGTGGTGCTCGACAGGTAGACCCGGCGCGTGGCGTTGATCCGGTCGAGGAAGCGCCGGTTGTCGTCGTCGGAGCCCCGCAGGCGGAAGGGCACCACGCTCAGGTCCGGCCGCCACGGCACCTCCAGACGCGGATCGGCCGACAGCTCCCGGTGCACCACCCCGGCCAGGTCGAGCTTCTCGTCCAGCGCCTCCTCGAAGGCCCGCACGCCGTGCAGGTGCAGCGGCAGCCACAGCCGCAGCCCGCGGAACTCCCGGGTGAGCTCCACGCCCAGGTGCCCGTAGTCGGGCAGCCCGTCCACCTCATGGATGTCCTGCAGGTACTGGCCGCCGCCCGCGTGCGCGGCGCGCAGCACGGCCGGCTCGCGTACGAGCAGCACGCCCGTCCCGTACGGCAGGAACAGGCTCTTGTGCGGGTCGAACGTCAGCGAGTCGGCCTCCTCGATCCCGGCGAGCCGCTCGCGCCCGCGCCGGGTGAGCTGGAAGCCGCCGCCGTAGGCGGCGTCGACGTGGAACCACATCCCCTGCTCGCGAGCCAGCCGGCCCAGGTCAGCGAGCGGGTCGACGGTGCCCGTGCTGGTGCTGCCCGCGGTGCCTGCCAGCAGGAAGGGGCGCAGCCCGGCGGCGCGGTCCTCAGCGATCATGCGGGCCGCCTCGCGGACATCCATGCGCAGATCCGCGGTGGTGGGGACGGTCCGGATCCGCCCGGCGGGCAGGCCGGCGATCTGGGCGGCCTTGGCCAGGCTGTAGTGCGTGTGCTCGGTCACGTACACGGTGCCGTCGCCGAACGCGGCGCCGAGCCGGTCGTGCCGGGCGGCCACCACCGCGGACAGGGTGGCCTGCGAGGCGCCGGTGGTGATCAGCCCGCCCGCGCCGGACGGCAGCCCGAACAGGCCCGCCATCCAGGCGAGCACGCTCTCCTCCATCGCGACCAGCGCGGGCGCGGTCTGCGCCACGCCGGTGTAGCGGTTGGCCACCTGTGCGAGCAGCTCGGCCAGGGCCGACGAGACGAGGCCGCCCGCGGGGAAATAGGCCAGGTAGCCGGGTCCCGCCGTGTTGACGCCCTGCCCGGCGGCCTGGCGGAAGGTCTCGATCAGGGTGGCGAAGTCGCCCGGCTCGCCGCCCGGCGGGCGGCGCAGCAGCGCGGCCAGCCGGGCGGCGTCGCGGTAGTCGCTGGCGGGCTCGTCCGGCAGCTCGGCCACCTGCCGGACGATGAGGTCGACGGCCTGGCGGCCCAGCTCGGCGACGGTGTGCGGGGCGAGGTCCAGGGGGAGTGCGGTGTGGCGTTCCTGCTGGGTGGTCATGTCCCGACACGGTAGGGAACCGGGCAAGAGTCAGGATTGGACGTTCTTGCACCCTGGCTGTCAGAAAAGGCTCTCCCGCTGGGGCAGGTCGATCACCCCGGTGAGCGCGAGCAGCCCCAGCACCACCAGCGCGGCGAGGACGGCCCACGTGACGGGATGGCCGAGGTTGAGCGTCCAGGTCGCGCCGATCCTCGCAGGCACCAGCAGGGCCGTGTCGTGCCGGTTGAGGTAGACGGTGCCGCCGACGAACCAGTGGCGGTCGTCGTCACGCTGCGTCACCCCGGTCTCCTCGGCGTCCTCTCCCGGCAGGGCCGGCAGCCGGTGCCCGCCGTGGCCGACGCGGATCTCCCGGACGACCCAGGCCACGAGCAGCGCGACGAGCGGGACGTACGCCGCGATCCGCCAGGCGAGTGACGGCGGGACCAGCTGCCACAGCTGCAGGGACACGACCAGCAGCCCGAGGTTGAGGCAGGCCGCCCCGGCGAGCGTCAGCCGGGCCACGCCGCGCAGGTAGACGCGGTACCTCCGGGCCGAGCCCGCGGGACGGGCGGCGTCGAGGTCCGGCCGCGCGCGCAGGACGAGCAGCGTCACCACGGGGAGGAGCAGGGTGATCCCGGCCTGGATGAGCACCGGCTCGAACGCGGCCCACGGAGTGAGGGCCCGCGCCGGGGCGGCAGGGTCGACGCCGTACCCCTGGAACGACGGCAGAGCACCCAGCGAGCCGTACCGCCACCAGCCGGCACCCGCGGTGACCAGCATGATCACGAGCGCCGGCAGCGCCCACGCCCAGGGCACGCGCACCGGGTCGGTGCGGAACGTGGTGTCCACGGTGACGCGCCGGCGCAGGCCCTCCTGCCAGCCCTCGTCGCGCTTGGCCGCGCGGACCCTGCGGCCGGCCCGCACGTAGAGGGCCAGGTCGGCGACGCCGAGCACGGCGCCGACGCCGCTGATGGAGCCGGCGCCCCGGCCGGCCGCCACGAGCGGCACGCCGACGGCGGCGGCGCACAGGGCGGCGAGGAGCACCAGCCTGGTGTAGGCACGGCGTTGCCCGATCACCTCGGCGTGGGCGACGTACGCGTGCGGCACCAGCACCCCGAACGGCGTCGTCGGCCTGGTCAGCGCCGGCATGGCCAGCGACACCGCGGTCACCAGGGCGATCGTGGCCAGCACGGCGGCGATGGGCAGCGTCATGAGGTCGTCTTCTCCTCGGTTCGGAATTTCGACAGCAGGGACTGGCAGCGGCGCACGACCTCGTCGCGGTCGAGGCCGTGCACGGTGGCCTCGGCCAGCAGCACGAGGGCCCGCTCTTCCCAGTCCGCCGCGAAGCCGGGCTCCGGCGGGCCTGAGGAGGGATCGCGCCTGACGACCGCGCCGCTCTTGCGGTTGACACGGATGACGCCCTCGCGCTTGAGCAGGTCGTACGCCTTGTTGACGGTGTGGAAGTTGATCCCGAAGTCGGCCGCGAGCTGCCGGGTGGAAGGCAGCGGGTCGCCCTCCACGGCCTCGCCTCTGGCGACCGCCTCCACGATCCGGTCCCGAATCTGCTGGTAGATCGGGACCTCACTGTCGAGATCGAGGTGCAGGTTCACGTCCCACAGCTTATCTGATATACATCTAATAGAACAGATGGAACTCACCAACGACGGGAGCCCCGGCCATGTTCACCCTCGACATCACCCCGACCACGCTCACCGTGCGCTACGAGCGCTGGACGCGGCTCTTCGTCCGCAGGGCGCGCACCGACATCCCGCTGGCGGCGATCCGCGAGGTCGTGCCCGTGGCCCACCCCCTCTCCCAGGCCAGAGGCCTGCGTGCGGGCATCGTCGTCAGCGGCGTGCTCAAGGCCGGCACGTGGACGGGCTTCGACGGCGTCAGGCGGCTGGTGTGCGCCAGGGGAGGCGAGCCCGGGCTGCGCGTCGTGCTCGACCGGCGCATCGACGGCGTCGACGAGCTGGTGCTCAGCCTGGCCGGCGCCGAGGACGTCCGGCGCCGGCTGGCCGGAGCGGCCGCGTGACCGCCGTCGAGGTGCGCGGGCTCGGCAAGGCGTACGGCCCCGTGGCCGCCGTCACCGACCTGAGCTTCGACGCGCCGCCGGGCAAGGTCACGGCCTTCCTCGGTCCCAACGGGGCGGGCAAGACCACCACCATGCGCATGGTGCTGGGCCTGGTCGTCCCCGACACCGGCAGCGCCACCATCGGCGGGGTGCGCTACGCCCGCCTGCGCCGCCCGGCCGCGACCGTCGGCGCCGTGCTGGACACCTCCGGGTTCCACCCCGACCACACCGCCCGCGCCCACCTGCGGGTGTACGCGCGGATGGGCGGCTTCTCCCGCCGCCGCACGGAGGAGGTCATGGACCTGACCGGCGTGACCCCGTTCGCGGAGCGCCTCACCCGCGCCCTGTCCACCGGGATGCGCCAGCGCCTCCACCTGGCGACCGCGCTGCTCGGAGACCCGCGCGTGCTGCTGCTCGACGAGCCCGCCAACGGCCTCGACCCCGAGGGGAACGCCTGGCTGCGCGGCTTCCTGCGCGAGCTCGCCGCGCAGGGCCGCGCCGTCCTGGTCTCCAGCCACGTGCTGAGCGAGGTGGAGCAGCTCGCCGACCGGGTCGTGGTGATCCGCGAGGGCCGGCTCGCCGTCGCGGGCCCGGTGACCGACCTGTACGGCGACCCCCGCGTGCTCATCCGCTCGCCCGGCGCCGCCACCCTGCACACTCTCCTGCCCGGCCTGGGGGAGGGGGTCACCGTCGAGCACACGGCCGAGGACGCCCTGCTCGTCCACGGGCTGCCCGCCGATCACATCGCCGCTGAGGCGAGCGCGCACGGCATCCCCCTGCACGAGATCACCCCCGTCCGCCCCACGCTCGAACAGGCGTTCCTCAACCTCACCGGAGGGCCCGCATGACCGGTTTCGTCCTGGCGGAGTGGCGCCGCCTGACCAGCGCCAGACTCTGGCGGTGGGGGCTGCTCGCGGCGATCTGCAGCGGCGCGTTCGCCGCGCTGCTCGCCCTCATCGGGCCGGAGAACTTCGACCCGCCGATGCCCGGCCTCCACACGGCGGAGGGCACGCGCGTGGTGCTCGGCCTGCTCGGGCTGCTCGCGTTCGTGCCAGCGCTGCTGGGCACGTCGGCGGTGGCCGCCGAATACCGCCACCGCACCATCACGACCACGGTGCTGTACGCGCCCCGGCGATGGACGGCGCTGGTCGCGAAGATCGTCACGTACACGGCAGCCGGCCTGGCCTACGGGGCGGTCACCGCCGCCGTGGCCGCCGCGGGGCTCTTCACGGCCGCCGCCACCAAGGGCGTCACCCTGGGGCTGCCCGCAGGCGAGGTGCTCGGGCTGCTGGCCAGGATCGCGGTGACCATGGGTGCCTACACGCTGCTCGGCGTGGGCTTCGGCGCCCTGCTCCGCAACCAGGTGGCCGCGCTCGTGGTGCTCGGCTCGTACTTCTACGTCGTCGAGACCGCGCTGATGCTCGTCCCCGGGGTCAACACGCTCTACCCCTACCTGCCCGGCGGGGCCACCGCCGCCCTGACCGGCTTCACCTACCTGGCCGACGCCGTCGCCGCCCAGACCGGCGGGGCGGCGGGGGCCCTGCTGCCCGCCTCGCTGGGCGGCGCCGTCCTCGTGGGCTACGCCGCGCTGGCCGCGCTCGCCGCCGTCGCGGCCCCGTTGCGCAGGGACATCACCTGAAAAAGGGCGCGCGGGGCGCAGGGGTGCTCCGGCATAATCCTCCGGATGCATCGACACCTGCTCAGCCACCTCGCCCATCGTGACCATCCCGTCGCCGCCCCCATCAGCGACGACGCCCTCGAACGCCTGCTCCGGCGGGCGCGGCTGCCCGCCGACGCGCGCGTCCTCGACCTCGGCTGCGGCGAGGCCGAATGGATCATCAGGGCTCTGGAGCTCCACCCGAAGGCGACGGCCGACGGGGTGGACGTCTCCGAGGCCGCGCTCGCCGCGGCCGCCGAGCACGCCGTGGCCCGCGGCGTGTCCGACCGGCTCCGCCTGCACCACACCACCGCCGACGGATTCACCGCCCCCGAGCCGTACGACCTCGTCCTGTGCGTCGGCGCCACCCACGCCTTCGGCGGCCTGACGGAGTCGCTGCAGGCGATGCGCCGCCACCTGCGTCCCACCGGGCGGGCTCTCATCGGGGAGGGCTTCTGGGAGGCGACGCCCTCGCCGGAGACGCTGGCCCTGCTGGACGCGGGCCTCGACGAGTACGCCGACCTCGCGGGCACGGTGGAGCGGGCCGAGCGCGCCGGCTACGCCACCGTCCACGCCCACACCAGCACGCGCGCGGAGTGGGACGAGTACGAATGGTCCTGGACCGGCTCGCTGACCGACTGGGCGCTCGACCACCCCGGCTCCGACGGCGAGGCCGCCCTGGCGGCGGCCCGCGACCATCGCGCCACGTGGTTGCGCGGCTACCGCGACGTCCTCGGATTCGTCACCTTCCTGCTCCGGCCGGTGCGAGAGCAGTGAGTGTCACGTGCGCGGTCGCGGCGGGGGCACGTGAGTCCCACGTGCGTGGCCATCGCCGGGCCGGCTCGCCCGGGAAGGTCATGAGCATCACGAGTCGCCCCGGGAGAGGGTCATGAACATCACGCACGCCGTCGTCACAGGTGCCGCCGGCGGCATCGGCAGGGCCCTGGCCGCCGGCCTGCGCGCGGCGGGGGCGCACGTCGTGCTCGCCGACATCGACGCGGCCGGGCTCGCCGCCGCCTCCGCCGAGCTGGGAGCCGACGCCGTGCCCACCGACGTCGCCGATCCCGCGGCGATGGAGGCGCTGGCCGCCGCCGCGCCCGGCGCCGACCTGGTGTGCCTGAACGCGGGCATCGTCGGCCAGGACCTGGGCGCGCCGTGGGAGGTGAGCGACGACGACTGGGACAGGGTGTTCTCCGTCAACGTGGGCGGAGTGCGCAACGGCCTGCGTGCCTTCGTTCCCAGGCTGCTGGCGGCTGGGCGGCCGGCGCACATCCTGGTCACGGCATCGCTGGCGGGGCTGGTGACGTTCCCCGGCGGCGGGGCCTACGCGGCCTCGAAACACGCCGTGGTGGCCCTGGCCGAGCAGGCCTCGCTGGCGCTGGAGGGCACGCCGGTCGGGGTGACGCTGCTCTGCCCCGCACTCGTACGGACGGCCATGTCGCCCCAAGGCGAGGACCCGGCGGTCATCGCGGACGCGGCGCTCGCGGCGGTCCGGGACGGCCGTTTCGTCGTGACACCGGAGGAGTGGCGCGCGGCCGTCTCCCATCGCGCCCACCGCCTGGCCTCGGGCGCCCGCCCCGAGACCCCTTCGCCCGCGTAGCCCGCTCCGGATCCCCTTCGCCCGCGTGGCGGGCCGCGGCGCCCGCTTCGTCCGCTCGGCCGGCGGTCGTCCGCCGCCATGCGGGTGAGCCCCGATCGTGCTGTCGGGTGGCTGACCTGTCACATCTTGACGCGATCCTGGAACTCGTAGAGACTAATCCTACCTGTACAGTAGGAATGATAGGAAAAGAGGGGATCGTGCGAGCGCTAATCCTGCTCGGGCTGGTCGGCTTCGCGGCCCAGCTCGTCGACGGCAGCCTGGGCATGGCCTACGGTGTCACCTCGACCACGCTGCTGCTCGCCATCGGCACGAACGCGGCCGCAGCCTCCGCCACCGTGCACCTGGCCGAGATCGGCACCACGCTCGTCTCGGGTCTGTCCCACTGGCGCTTCGGCAACGTCGACTGGAAGGTCGTCGCCAAGATCGGTGTCCCAGGAGCCATCGGCGCCTTCGCCGGGGCGACGTTCCTGTCCAGCCTGTCGACCGAGGTCGCCGCGCCGGTCATGTCGATCATTCTGCTGGTGCTGGGCGCCTACATCCTGGTCCGCTTCACCGCGCTGGGGCTGCCGCGCGGCAACCTGGGCAAGCCGCTGCGCAAGAGGTTCCTGGCGCCGCTCGGGCTGCTGGCCGGCTTCGTCGACTCCACCGGCGGTGGCGGCTGGGGGCCGGTCGGCACCCCGGCGATCCTGGCCAGCGGGCGCCTGGCCCCTCGTAAAGTGATCGGCTCCATCGACACCAGCGAGTTCCTGGTCGCCATCGCCGCCAGTGCCGGCTTCTTCGTCGGCCTCGGCTCGGAGAACATCACCTTCTCCTGGGTGGTGGTGCTGCTGATCGGCGGCGTCATCGCCGCGCCCATCGCCGCCTGGCTGATCCGCCACATCCCGCCCCGCATCCTCGGCTCCTCCGTCGGCGGGATCATCGTCCTGACGAACGCGCGTACCCTGCTGCGCAGCGACTGGATCGACGCCTCCAGCTCCGTGCAGACGGTCGCGTACGTGACCATCGCCGTCATCTGGGCGGCGGCGATCGCCTACTCGGTCCGCGAATACCGTCGCGACAAGGCCAACGAGTCGGTCGAGGCGATCGAGAGCGGGCTGCGGCGCAAGGCCGGGGACACGGAGGAGGAGACGGCCTCCGCCTGAGGCCCTATGGCCGGCGCCCACCGCCCCGAGCGGCCCGCCGCCGTCCGCCCCAGGGGACCACGCGCGTCACCCGAGGGCGGTCTCCACGCCGCCGGTCGGAGGAGCGCCGGTGAAGGAGACGCGACGGTACCACTCGTTCGCCAGCATCAGGGCGCGGGCCGGCTCGGGCAGCGCGGTCAGCATGGTCATCGACGCGCCGCGCCCGACCTCCGACTCGTGCGCGTGCATCGCGGCCCACTTGCGCTCGCTCCATCGCGAGACGTCGAGGTGGGTGGTGATCCGGTCGTCGGGCACACCGGGCAGCGTCCGCCCCGGGTCGGGATCCGCGCCGAAGACCGCCCGCCAGTGCGACAGCACGACGGATCGCGGGATGGTCGCCAGGTAGAGCGCGCGCGGCCGCCAGGGATCCCCCGCTTCGTGGTGGAGCTGGTCGTAGCCGGCCGCCTCGACCGCGGCCATGGCGACGCGGTGGGCGTGCACGTGATCGGGATGGCCGTAGACGCCGTAGCCGTCGTAGGTGAGCACGACGTCGGGGCGCAGGCGCCTGATGTGCTCGACCAGCTGCCCCACCGTCTCGTCGAGCGGCACGTCCACGAAGCGCGGCGCCCCGGGTGCGGACTCGGGCTTGCGCGCGTCGGCGTAGCCGAGCAGCAGCGGCTCGCCGGCGCCGAGGATGGCGAGGGAGCGCTCCAGCTCGCCGGCCCGCCGGGTGCCCTCCGCCCAGGTGCACGTCACGACCGCGGTGACGGCGCCCTCGTCGGCGTACCTGGCCAGGGTGCCGCCCGTCCAGATCGCCTCGTCGTCCGGGTGCGCGTGCACGCACAACACGCGGAGCTCCGCCACGGCGCCTCCTTACGTGATCAAGGACGGCCATGGTAGCGGAGGCGTGTGACGTACCGCCCCAGGGGCTCGAACCCTGCCAATCCGGCTTAAAAGGCCGGTGCCCGACCAGCCGGGCGCGAGCGGCGAGGACAGAAGGGGCCCTCGATGAGCTGCCAGAGCACGATTCGAACGTGCACCTACCCGGTTCAGAGCCGGGCGTCCTACCCGATCTGGCATGGAAAAGGAGAGGGGTGGACCGACAGGGACTCGAACCCTGAACCTCTGCTTGCAAGGCAGACGTGATGCCTTTTCACCATCAGCCCATGTCGTACGGAAAGAAAAAGCCGCCTGGATGTTCAGGCGGCTCGTGAGCGATTCTCCCGACAATCACCCAGAAGCACGCCGGACCACGGCCTGACCGGCCTGGCGTTGCGCCCATACGGCGGCGGCTGCGCGACCCATGGCTCCTCCTCCGGCGATGTCGTGGCCTGCTGATCGGCGGTTTTTCCGCCTCTCACGTGAAACCACGATAAAGGGCGGAGCCCGGCGCGTGCCACGTATTATTCGCGGCTCCTCGTTCACCCGCGCGAAAGCCAGGGACATGGCGGCGCGGGCCCGTCATGTCGCGGAACCCGGGCCCCGAGGGCCATCACTGGGGGCCGGTGTCGCGCAGGAGCAGTACGGCGATGTCGTCCGTACGCTGGTCGGCGGCGGCCGTGTCGATGAGGGCCGACGCGAGGTCGCACAGCGGAGTGCCCGGCGAGGGGGCGAAGCGGCGGGCCAGCCCGGTGATGGCGTCGCCCAGGTCGAGCCCGGGCTCCTCGATGAGGCCGTCGGTGTAGAGGGTCAGGACCGAGCCGGGATCGAGGACCAGGTCCGTGGCGGCGTACTTGGCGTCGGGGTCGATGCCGAGCAGCGGCCCGGGGGAGACGTCGATGACCTGCGTGGCGGCGCCGGGGCGGCTGAGCAGCGGCGGGAAGTGCCCGGCGCTGCTCAGGCACGCGGTGCGCTCCGCCAGGTCGATGCTGAGATAGAGGCAGCTGGTGAACCGGTCGGGGGACAGCTCGGCGAGCAGCCGGTTGGTGTGCGCGAGCACCTCGCCGGGAGGCGCCCCGGCGGAGGCATGGGCGTGGATGGCGGTGCGCACCTGGCCCATGAGGGCGGCGGCGTTCATGTCGTGCCCCTGGACGTCGCCGATGACGGCCGCCGCCATGGTGGGGCTCAGGCGGATGAGGTCGTAGAAGTCGCCGCCGATGTCCATGCCGGGCAGGGCGGGCACGTACCGGGCGGCCACCTCCAGGCCGCTGATCTCGGGCAGCTGCTGCGGCAGCAGGCTCGCCTGCAGGCACTGGGCGAGCTGGTGCTTGTTGTCGTAGAGCCGGGCGCGCTCGAACGCCTGCGCGATCAGCCCGCCGAGCGCCGTGAGCGTGGCCCGTTCCTCGCCGCTGAAGCGGTGCGGGCGGGCGTAGGCGAGCACGCACGTGCCGAAGGGCCGGCCCGAGGTGGCGAGCGGTAGGAACGCCCAGGCGTTCATGTCGTCGGCGCGGATGGAGTCGGGACGTTGCCGGCAGAGCTCGTCCCACGTGGCGAAGAACGCGGGTTCGCTGGCTTCGTAGTGGTCCGGCGGGCCGGTCTGGTGGATGACGGGGCGGCTGTCGTACTGCTCGACGGCTTCCTGGCTGTAGCCGCGCGACGCGGCCACGCGCATCCGGTTGTCCTGCCACGTGAGGATGGCCAGAGCCTGGGCGCCGTAGACGGGGATGACGTGGTCGGCGACGAGGTCGAGCACCTCCTGCGCGGTCACCGCACGGGCCAGCGCGGTCGCCAGGTGCAGCATCTCGTGCAGCGCCATCACGCGCGGCTCCCGGGCGGCGTTCACCCCGGGGCCCACGGCAGGGTCGACTACCGGGCCCGCCACCGGGCCGGCTGCCGGGCTCACGACCGGGCGTGCCATCGGTCCGGCGACGAGGCTCGGCTCGACGCCGCGGGCGGCCCTGGTGGGCGCGACGCGTACGGTGATGCCCGTCAGGCCCGGATAGAGGCGGAAGGTCAGCTGCCGCGCGCCGGGGCCGTGGGTGGTGAAGTGGGTGGCCTGCCGGCTGACGACCGCGGCCCGGTAGCGGTCCTCGTACGCGGGGTCGTTCAGCCACGGGAGCGACTCCCACAGCGGCCGCCCGAGCAGCTCCGACGGGCTCCGGGCGAGCAGCTCGGCGGCCGGAGCGCTGACGAGGCTCACCCGTCCCTCCGTGTCGAGGCAGCAGTACCCCTCCGGCAGGCGGTTGAGGCAGTCCAGCGCGAGCCGGTGGGCGCGCCTGCCCGTGCCGGTCTCGGGACGCGGGTCCAGGAGCCGCGGCTGGGGTCGCGGGGTGATGGGGTGACCCTGTTCCGCGGCCTGCCGGAGCAGGGCCCCGATCTCGTCGCAGGCGTGGTCGATGACGTCGCGCTGGCGCGGGGTGAGCCCGGAGGCGAGTCCCGACGGCCACAGCAGCACGAGACCGCCCCACACGGCGCCGCCCGAGCAGACGGGGGTGGTCACGGCCGCGAAGTGGTACGGCAGGGCCAGCGCCGCGGCCGGGAACGCGCGGGCCAGCTCCTCCCTGCCGGCGACCCAGATGAGCCGCTGATCGCGTATGGACACGGCGATCGGCATGGAACAGTCGGTCTTGACCCTGACCCTCGCCCACGCCCTGGCGATCGAGCCGGGTATGCCCACCGCCGACTCCATCTCGAGGACGTGGCCGCCCTCGTCCAGCACGTACGCCATGCCGATGTGCGCCCCCGCGGCGCTGACGGTCTCGATCAGCAGGTCGTCGAGGCGGGACGACGCGCTCGTCCCGCCCCGGCCCGTGAGGTGCTCGCCGTGCATGGCCTCACCACGCCTCGCTCATGAGCGAGAGGGGCAACAATCGGACAAAACGCCACATACGGGCAGAATACACTTTTGCTTGTGAGGGGATGGTTACGATCTGGCATATCCCCAGCGTGCCTCGCTAGGAGGACGGCAGCTCCAGTGGCGGCCGGGCCCGCCACTGCACGATGAGGGGCTCCAGCATGGCGGCCAGCTCCGGCATCCGCCCGGCCAGAGCCAGGGCCGCCACCGCCTGGAGCAGCCGGGCGCCCTCCATGAACTCCAGCAGCGACCGGTTCACCGGCCTGCCGCCCGCCCGCTCGTACGCCTCGACCGCGCGCGGCCCCGCACCGGCCAGGTCCCATTCGAGCGGCCCCAGCGTGACGTCCTCGAAATCGCCGAACAGGTGCCCCCCGGCCGTCAGCAGCACGTTGTACGGCGGCGAGTCACCGTGCACGGCCTGCAGGCGGGCGCCGGGAAACGAACCGGGCAGGTCACGGGCCAGGGCCTCGACCACGGAGTTCTCCCGCTCGGCCCGGTCCAGGTCCGCTGCGGTCAGGATGCCGGGCCTCTCGCGCAGCCCGGCCAGCGACAGTGCCGTCCCCGGCACCAGCGGCGCCAGCACCGGCAACTCGCCGGGGTAGCCGGCCATGAGCCGGTGCAGCTCGGCCACCCACCCGGTCTGCTCCACGAACCTGTCCTCCAGCTCGTCCGGGGGAGTGGCGGCGATGGGGTCGCGCTCGTCCACGTACTGCCAGAAGGTCAAAGACATCCCGCCGCACTCCACCGGCTCGCGCGGCACCAGAGGGCTCGGCGGCACCACGGGCGCGCCCTGGGCCGCCAGCCAGCCCACCACGTCCAGCTCCCGCCGCTGGCGGGCGGCCTGCTCGGCGGCGGGCGCCAGGGCCAGGGTCGGCACGCGGACCACCACCGGGTCGGGCCCGAGGTGCACCAGCACGTTGAACACGTCGTGCAGCACGCGCGGCTCCAGCGCGCGCAGCCCCAGCCGCCGCCCGGCCAAGACCGCCACCCGCATCGCCTGCTCGGCCCGCTCGCTCAGGGCCTGTCCGGAGTCAGCCATGCGGGTGATCATGCCAGGACCTGGCCGGTCGTCAATCCGGCTGGCGCAGGGCGCGGTCGAGCAGCTGGTGCATGTGAGCGCGGAAGCGCCGCAGCAGCGCGGGATCGCTCATGGCGATCCGGTGGCCGGTCCCGTCGAGGATCCCGCTCAGCGTGCAACCGTGGATGCACCACACGATCGTGTACGTGAGCATCCACGGGTCGGCCCCGGCCGGCTCCGCGAGCGTGGCGAAGCCGTCGACGAACTGCTGGGTCAGCGGCTGCAGGTCGTGCGCTTCCAGGTGGTCGATGTCGCTGGCGTCGGACATCCAGCGGTGCGCCCACAGGGCGGGGATCTCGGGATGTTCGGCGCAGAGGTCGATGTACGCGTCGACGAAGCGGTGCAGCGCCTCCAGCCTCCGTTCGGGCGGGCCGGTCTGCGCCTCGCGGGCCGGCGGCTCGACCGCGGCGGCGAGCACCCGCAGGACATGCTCCATGACCTCCAGGTAGAGCCCTCTCTTGGTGGGGAAATAGCGGGTCGCTGTGGCCACGTCCACTCCGGCGGTCTCTGCCACCAGCCCCATCGACGTCGCGTCGTAGCTGAGGGCGGCGAACAGCCGGATCGCCGCCCTCAGGATCGCCTCCCGTTCGCCGGTCTCTGGAGTGTCCATGGACGCGACCCTAGGCGCGGTGTGCCGACCGGCACATCACTTGATCCGCAAGCCAGGGTAAAAGTAGCTTCCCGATCATGCTTTCGCCCGGAAGGCCCCGGATCCGATAGAAATGTTCGGTGTCGTCGAGAAACATTTCTATCGGGCGCTGGGTCAGCACGTGGACGGCCATGCCGCAGCTCACCGAGCCCGGCAACATGCCGCCCCCGCCGTACACGAAGGACGGCCTGGTGCTGGCCGGCAGCACCTTGCGGCAGAGCGTACGGGTGTCGGCGGGCGGGTCGCGGCTGCGGGTGCGCTTCTCCAACGCGTTCGGCGGCGCGCCGCTGCCCATCACCGCCGCCTCCGTGGCGCTGCCCGAAGGCGGGCGGGCCGGGGTGAGCACGATCCTGCCGGGGTCCGCGCGGCCGGTGACGTTCTCCGGCAGGCCCTTCACGGTGGTGCCGGTCGGGGCACAGGTCGTGTCCGACCCGCTGGATCTCGCGCCGGCGCCCGGCTCGGTCCTCACCGTGACCCTCCACCTGGCCGACGGGCAGGCCTCCGAGCACGTCACCTCGCACCCGGGCTCCAGGACCACCTCCTACCTGGCGACGGGCGACTACGTCACCGCCGCCGACCTGCCGGGCGCGACCCCCGTCGACCACTGGTACTTCCTCAGCGCCCTGGAGGTGTGGTCCGGGCCGGGCACGGCCGCGCTCGTCCTGCTGGGAGACTCGCTGACCGACGGCAGGGGCTCCACCACCAACCACAACGACCGCTGGCCCGACCGGCTCTTCGACCGGCTGGGCGCCGCCGCGGGCGTCGCCGTCGCCAACCAGGCCGCGGGCGGCAACCGCCTGCTGGACGACGGCCTGGGCCCGAGCGGCCTGGCCCGGCTCGACCGCGACGTGCTCGCCCAGAGCGGCGTCCGGTGGTTGATCGTGCTGGCGGGCGTCAACGACATCGGTACCGCGCCGGCCACCCGCCCGGCGCAGAAGCGGGTCGCCGAGGACCTGATCGCGGCCTACGAGCAGATCATCGTCCGGGCGCACGCGCACGACATCCGCGTGTACGGCGGCACGCTCACGCCCTTCGGCGGCAACGTCCCGTACGACGACGCCCCGGGCCACCGCGAGGCGGCCAGGCAGACGGTCAACGACTGGATCCGGACCGGCGGGAGGTTCGACGCCGTGATCGACTTCGACCGCGCGGCCCGCGACCCGGCCGCGCCACGCCGGCTCCTGGCCGAGCTCGACCTGGGCGACCACCTGCACCTCAACCCCGCGGGCCACCGGGCGCTGGCCGAGGCGGTGCCCGCCGGCCTGCTCACCGGCTAGATCTGGACGAACTCGAGGTCGAGGAGATGGGCCAGGGATCTGAGCTCGCCGGCGCGGTGGCCGGTGCCGAGGGCCCAGTGGTGTGACATGCCGGTGGCGCTCCACTCGTCGGTCCACTCGCCGGGGTCGCGGCCGAAGTCGACGCGGGAGGTGGTGTTGCCGATCCGCAGGTGGGGCCCGTCGACCGTCTCGCCCTCGGACGCGAGGAAGGCGAAGCGCCCGTCGCGGCGCTGGATGATCCCGAACGCGGTGACCGGTCCGTGCTTGACGTCGAACTCGACCGAGACGCCCCAGCCGCGCTTGCCGTGGTAGACGCCGAGGCCGCGCAGCAGCGGCTTGCTGGCGCTGATGGCGAGGTGGGCGGGCCCGTCGTGACCCATCTCGACGTGACCGCGGTGGAAGTCGAGCGCCTGGAACTCGGTGAAGGAGCCGCCCGCGCCGAGCCGGTCCATGACGAGCATGGCCAGGCTGGTGCGCAGTTCGTACTCGCCGGCGGCGGGGACGCCGCGGGCGGTGAGCAGGGAGGCGCCGAGGATCATGCCGGCGCCGAGGCGCTCGTGCGTCTCGCCGTCCAGGCCGCGGTGGTAGTAGGCCAGGCTGTCCAGCTCGAAGTCGGCCACGAGCCGGTCGAGACCGACCGAGACGCGGCAGGCCCAGTCGAGGTCGGCCTCGTTGACGGAGTCGGCCAAGTCGAAGATCTTCTCGGTCTCCGCGCGCTTGGCCGCGGCCTCGGCGTCGGTGACCTTCTCCACGCGTACCCGCAGGTCGTCGAACTCGAGCACCTCGACGTGCCCGCCGAAGTTCGCGCTCACCAGCGTCAGGTCGGTGGACACGTCCAGCATGCCGGGATAAAGGTGGCCCATCAGGCCGTGCCGCCCGTGCCGCAGCGCGGCCCTGGCGGCGGCCGCCCGCACCCACCCGCCGATGCGCTTCCAGGCCCGCTCGTCCTCCAGGTAGCCGGACACCGAGCGGAACGGGATGCCGCACCGCTGGAAGGCGTTGGCCATCTCGGGCAGCGGGCAGGCGCCGCAGTAGGCCAGCCACTGGCCGGTGTCGAAGGTCGCGTGGTCCATCGACTCGGTCGGCTGCAGGTTGATCAGCAGCACGGGCGCGCCGCTGCGCTGCGCGATCGGCACCAGCATCGTGGCCGTCATGTACGTGGTCAGGAAGCCGACGATGAGGTCGCAGTCGGCGGCCCGCAACCTCTCGGCCGCGACCGCCCCCTCCTGCGCGTCGGAGATGAACCCGACGTCGACGATCTCCGCGTCCAGCTCCCTCATGCGCTCCGAGACCCGCGCCGCCGAGCGCTGGAGCTGGGGGAGGAGGTCGGGGAACTGGGGCCAGTACGCTCCCAGCCCTCCGGCCACGAGCCCTACACGTACCTGCCTGGTGCTGGCCATGGTGCTGCCCTCCGGCGCGGCTTCACCGCGCGAAACGTTTTACCTGGATCGGCCTCACCGGGACGGTATTGTGGCGGCAGCAGATGGTCAAGAGGCCTGCACGAGGGCTTTACACGTTTTAATGCACCAGGTGGCGGTCGAGGAAACCGGTGACCGCTCGGGCCAGCGTCAGCCGGTGATCCGACAGCGCGTGGTCGGTCGGATAGAGCCGATGCTCCAGCCCCGGCACCGGATGCGCCTGGTAGGCCGCGACCAGCGGATGGTGGTGCGTCTCCGGGGGTGTGATGGTGTCGCGGCCGGTGCCGATCAGCAGCACGGGCCGGTCGGCCAGCCGGGGCGCCAGCCGGGCCAGGCTCCACGCCTCGCCGGCCGCCTCCATCTCGGCGACCAGGGCGGCGCCGCTGGTGCCACGGAGTGGCAGCAGCGAGTCCTCCCACGCGGCCGTGTACGCCTCCCGCGCGCCGGGATCGGCCCGGCAGGCCGCCGCGGCCGCGCCCAGATCGAAGGCGGCCACCGAGGCGACGGCGCGGACCGCGCGGTCCTGGGCGGCCGTCATCAGGGCCGCGAAGCCGCCGAGGCTGTGGCCCACCACGGCCAGCCGCCCGGGATCCAGCCGGTGCTCGGCCGCCACGGCGTCCTCGCGCACGGCCCGGGTGACGCGGGCGGCGTCCTCCAGCACGTTGCCCCACGAATATGAGCCGCCCACGCCCCACGAACCGCGGTAGTGGAACACCAGGGCCGCGTAGCCGACCCGGCGCAGCGCCTGTGCGAGGTCGAAGTTGCGCTCGTTGCCGGGGAACCCGTGCAGGAGCACCACGATCGGATGCGGCCCGGGCCCGGCGGGCAGGTGCAGGACGCCCAGCAGCGCGTGGCCGCCGCTGGCGAACGTCACCGCCGGCGTGCCGGCGGGAGGCACGAGGCCGGTGGGAAGGTCACCTGTCAGAGCGTCGGTCACGGCTGCCTCCGGTGTGATCGAACTGATCGGTTCGATCAGGAATCTAGCAGACGTCGCACCGGCATCCGGTCAGCGGCCGCTCCACTTGATCTCGTACGGCTTGAGCGTGAACCGCGTGCCGGCGACGGTCGTCGTCACCTGGCCGTCGGAGGTGTTGACCAGCAGCAGCTGCTCCGGCTGGGCCAGCACCCTGACCTTGGCGTCGGAGGAGCTGACCGCCTCCAGCTCGACCCCGGCGGGGAACCACTTCGTGAAGCCGGCCACCAGCCTGGCCGTGGGCTGTTCGGCGCCCGTGCGCGGCTCCCACAGGCAGGCCGGGCAGCTGCCCTCCTTGGCCTGCGGGTTCCAGTAGAGCGCCGTGGTGACGCCGCTCCGCGCGAACTCGATCATCGAGGCGGCCTGCACGGCGAGCCGCTTGGGCTCGGGCCACGTGGTGCCGTCCTCCGGCACGAAGTACCACTCCGACCACCACACCGGCAGGTCGCCGGTCTTGTCGCGCAGCCACTGGGTGACCGCGCTGAACTTGCTCAGCGCCCCGAACTCGTCAGGCAGCAGCTCGTGGGCGTCGGTCACGGACGCGCCGTCGACCACGACGAAGTCGGCGCCCTTCTTGTGCTCGAACCAGTAGTTGAAGGCGTCGAGGACGTGCTGGTTGACGACGCCCCACTCACCGCGCAGCTCGGTGTCGCCGCCCTTGTTGCTGTCGAAGCCGAGGTAGGGGCCGCCGATCCGGGCGTCGGGCCGCGCCGCCTTCACCGCGTCGTACACCTTGTTGTACAGCTCGGTGTACCCCTTGTAGTCGGCGGGCTTGGAGTGGTCCTTCCAGAAACCCTTGAACTCGTTCCACACCATGAAGTACTTGACGTCTTTGTACCGCGTGGCGACGGCCGCCGACAGCTTGGCGAAGTCGTCGAAGTGCTCGGGGTAGGGGGCGTCCTCCAGGTGCTCGGCCCAGCCCTCCTCCGACGTCGGGCCCTCGGGGCCGCCCTTCATCCAGTCGGGGGCGCAGCAGAGCGTGATGACCGGCGTGGCGCCCGACTGCCTCATGAGGTTCATCCGGCTGTCGAGGTCTTCCCAGATGTACTGCCCGGGGCGCGGCTCGGGGTTGAAGGCCCCGAAGCCCATGATGTGCTGGTTCTGCAGCATCGGGGTCTTGGCGAACCGGCCGGCCACCCGCTGCTCGAACTCCCGGGTGATGTTGTTGGCGCTGACGCCGGTGTGCGTGAACCCCCAGCGCGGCCAGCCGTCCTCCACCTGCGGCGGCTTCCCGGCCACGCCGCTCGCGCTCGGCGACGCCTGCGGCGCGGCGGTGGTCTTCTGCACGGCGGGAGGCCGCTGCTGCGGGGACTGGCCCAGCAACGAGCAGCTCGTGACGGTCAGCGTCACGGCCATGGCGGTCGCCGCCGAGGCGGCCGCCCGCGCGAGCCGTCGCCTCATCCCTTGCCGGTTACCCGAAGTCACCCGACCCTCACCGATCCTCCCGTCGACATGCCGCCAGTAGCGTTCCACGGGCTGAGGGGACGGGGCGCATCGAGCGCCTGGTTCACAGTCAATCGTTATCGTTCGGCGTCTTTCGGCGACGCCGGTCTCACGAGCCGCGGCGGTGCAGCAGCAACATCGCGGCGTCGTCGAGCAGCGGCCCGCCCACGTGCTCCACGAGGTCGGCCCGCAGCGCGTCCAGCGCGGCCTGCGGGTCGGGGAGCGTCAGGAGGCCGGCGCGGTCGGTGAGCGGGTAGAACTCGCCCGCCGTGTCCCTGGCCTCGATGACGCCGTCGGTGACGAACAGGATGCGGTCTCCCTCGCCGAACGGGATGCGCTGGGGCTTGACCGTCGCGGCGTCGAGGGCGCCGAGGCCCAGCGGCAGCCCCTGCTCGGGCGGCTCCATCGTGGCGCACGTGCCGTCGGGCCTGATCAGCAGCGGCGGCGGATGGCCGAAGTGCACCAGCGTCATCTCGCCCGCGTGCACCTCGGCGACGGTCGCCGTGACGAACTGCTCGTCGTCCAGGTGCCGGGTCAGGCTGACCTCCAGCCGCTCGCCGATGTCGGTCAGCTCGGTCTCGTCATAGGCGGCCTCGCGGAAGGCGCCGAGCACCCAGGCGGCCGTTTCGACCGCGGCCAGGCCCTTGCCCTGGACGTCGCCGATCAGCAGGCGGACGCCGTGCGGCGTCGTGACGACCTCGTACAGGTCGCCGCCGATCCGGGCCTCGGCCGCCGCCGAGGTGTAGGAGAGCGCCACCTGCAGATCTCCCGCCCGCCGCGGCACCGGCCGCAGCAGCACCCGCTGGGCGACCTCGGCGATCTGCTTGACGCTGGCCAGCTCGCGCTCGCGCTCCAGCCGCAGGTGGGCGGCCAGCATGCTGGCCGCGGTCACGCCCGCGATGCTGACGACCGTGAGGTTGTTCTGCCAGTGGAGCACCAGGTCGTTGTAGGACGCCAGGAACAGGCAGATGGCCAGCGCCACCGAGCCCACCGCGGAGGTCCGCCGCACCCCGCCCGACAGCGAGGCGAAGGCCGGCCCCAGCGTGAGCAGCGGCAGGAACACCAGCGTCGGGCCCGCGAGCACGTCGAGGACGGTGACGCAGAACATGACGGCGAAGGGCAACCACCGCAGAGCCCGCAGGGATCTCATCTGCCCCCTCGCGTCGCCATGTGCGCGTCTCGCACGGCCCACTGTCAGCCCACCGATCCCGGTCAACGAAAAATGAAACATCAATGATTGGCCATATACAAGCATGGCTCAACGCATGTCGGTTGCGGGCCGCGCGGGACGGCCTCGTACGGGCGAGGTTCCGCGGAGACACGCGGAAACAGACATGAAGGACGCTTCCGGCACCTGCTGGACCAGCGGAACTCCGGCCGGGTACAGATCGTTGGGACAGCGGCACACAATCGATCTTGCAACAGGGAGAACAGAGTCGTGGTCTTCAAACGGATGCTGGGTGCTTTCGGCGTCGGCGCGCCCTCGGTGGACACCGTCCTGTCCACCGCCCGGACCCGGCCGGGCGGCACGCTGGAAGGGGAGGTACGGCTCAAAGGCGGCGACTTCGACGCCGAGATCGAGCACATCACGCTCGGGCTGGTGGCCCGGGTCGAGATCGAACACGGCGATGGCGAGCAGGCGGGGCTCGGCGAGTTCTCCCGCACCGAGGTCTCCGGTCCCTTCACGCTGGCCAAGGGCGAGGAGCGGGTCCTCGGTTTCGCGTTCCCCGTGCCGTGGGAGACGCCGATCAGCGAGATCGGCGGGCAGCCGCTGACCGGCATGGCCGTGGGAGTGCGCACGGAGCTGGCCATCGCCAAGGCCGTCGACAAGGGCGACCTCGACATGGTGGCGGTCGAGCCGCTGCCCTCGCAGCTGCGCATCCTGGAGGCGTTCCTGCAGCTCGGATTCGGCTTCAAGTCGGCCGACATGGAGGCGGGGCAGCTCTACGGGGTGCGGCAGGAGCTGCCGTTCTACCAGGAGATCGAGTTCTACGCGTCCGGCCCCTACTCAGGGGTGGTCCGCGAGGTCGAGGTGACCTTCGTGGCCGACGCGGCGGGGCTGCAGGTCGTGCTGGAGGCCGACAAGCGCGCAGGCCGCTACTCCTCCAGCGACGCCATCGGCCGTTTCCACGTCAGCCACGACGACGCCCTCGTCACCGACTGGGCGGGCGAGCTGGGCCGCTGGCTCGACAGCCTGTCCCAGTACGCCGGGCACGGCGGTCACCACGAGCACTACGGCCACCACGAGGGGCACCACGGCGGGCACCACGGCGGGCACCACGGCGGGCCCGGCCTGGGCATGGTCGCCGCCGCCGGCGCGGCGGGCGTCGTCGGCGGTCTCGTGGCGGGCGAGGTCGTGGAGGAGGTCGTCGAGGAGTTCTTCGAGGGCGACGAGGAGGAGGGCGGCGACTGGTGACCCGCCACTGAACGCGCGCCGCCGCCCGCGACGGCCAGGAGCGCGTTCTCCGACGGGCTGGCCGCCGCCGGGGCCGCGAGCGCTGTGATCATGCCGGCGGCCGCGGTGCTCGCGGTCACGTCGCTGCGCCGCGTCCCGCCGATCGGCTCCGCCTCTTCCACGCCGGAGGTCGAGCACGCGGCCAGATGACCGGCGGCCAGGCCGGCCCGCCCTCCCCGGGTGGGCCAGGCGCGGGAGAGGCCTGCGCGTGCGCTGACCTGCCGCTTCAACGTGTAACCGGACTGTAAGTCAGGAGAAAGTGGCAGGAATAGGTTGATGTGCACCTGATCGAGTTCCCCGACTTCAAGGAGTCCGACGTAACCAGCACCGCTGTGTGGAGCGAACTGCGCATGACCTCCACACCCCAGCTGTCCATCTCGATCTCACCGCACCTCACCGCCCTGGCGATGATCTCCGACGCGCTCGCCGGACGCCGCCGCGGCCTGCCGGAGCTCTGGCGCAGGACGATCAGCTCGCGCGTCCGGCCGCAGGGGCACCAGGCCGTGCGGCCGCTCGCCGCCCCCGGCTACTCGGTGGTCCCCGACAGCCTCGTGCCCCGTACGCCCACCGGCGGCGACGTCTCGGTGCAGGACCAGATCGACACCCTGCGCGACCTCCCGCGCGACGCCCTGATCAAGGACCTGGAGCAGGCCTTCGGCGACAGGCCGCTGCCGGCACACTGGCGTCCCGCGGCCGAGCGGCCGGACCGCTGGCTGCACGGCTACGCCGGCGCCCTCGCCGACGTCTGGGACACCACGGAACCGCTGTGGCGCCGCGCCCGCCCCCTGCTGGACAGGGAGATCCGGCGGGTCGGCGTCGCCTCCGTCCGCGGCGGCCCGGAGCTGCTGCTCGGCGCGCTCAACCACCGCATCACGTACGGCGAGCGCAGGCTGCTCATCGCCGACGTCGAGTCCAGCACGTACGAGCTGGGCGACAGGAAGATCGTCCTGGTGCCCATGCTGGCCGGCAAGGACGCGGTCATCGTCAGCCTGGACAACGAGGACGCGGTGTGGATCGCCTACCCGGTGCCCGGAGCAGACCAGCTCTGGCACCGGCCCGCGGGAACGGCGCACGGCGAGTTGTCGGCGCTGATGGGGCCGGTCCGCGCGGACCTGCTCTGCGCGATCGGACAGCCCATGACCATGAGCATGCTGGCCGGCGACATGCAGGTGGCGCCCAGCAGCATCACGTACCACTGCGACCGGCTCATCGCCGCCCAGCTCATCAGCAGGGAGAGGCGCGGCCGCGAGGTGTGGATCGCCCGCACCCCGCGCGCCGAGGAACTGCTGGACATCTTCCGCCGCTGAGGGAAGGGGCGCACCGGAGCCCGGCGCGCCCCTTCGGCATGCGAGCGTCAACCCGCCTGCGGAGCTCCGGATCGGCTAGAAGGTCACTAGCGGATCCCCGATGAAGTCGGCGATGAAGTTGACGAAGAAGAACCCGAAGAACAGGAAGTTCAGCACGAGGATGACGTAGTGCCACGGCCGCGGGCGGGCCGGGCGCGGAAGCTTGCTGTTCAGATACATCAGCAGGAACGGATAGAGCAGCGCGCCCAGGTTCGACATGTTGGCCGACCACTCCACCAAAGCCACCGGCAGCGACTGGAAGATGATGATCGAGATGACGACCAGGAGCACGATCATGAACGGGTAGTAGAAGCGCCGCGGGTCGCCCTGGATGAGGGCGCGCAGGCGCGGGCTCGTGGCGTTGGCCGCGTCCGTCGTGACCCGGACCATCGCCTCGAAGATCCCGAGCTGCGTCGAGAACAGCACCAGCACGCCCAGCAGAAGCCCGATGAAGAAGACCGCCTGCCCGTACTCCGCGCCCAGCACGGAGGCCACGAACGTCGGGACGTTCTCCCGCGTCGGCTTCTCGCCCGACATCGTGACGGCGTGCGACATGAGGATCGTGGGCAGCAGCATGCCGAGGATGGCGCCGACGAAGAACACCCCCCACATGTCGACCATCAGCAGGCGGTACCACCTGCGCCACAGTCCCCGGTTGCGTTCGTCGTCGGGGAACGTGACGCCGCTGGCCAGGATCTCGCGCCGCGCGCCACGCAGGCCGGAGATGAAGCCGACCCGGTGGCCCATGCCGTAGCCCTTGTCGCGGTAGTGGCCCATGACGTACCAGTTGAGGCCCGAGGCCAGCGCGGTGAACCCCGCCAGGCCGCCGAGCTGCGTGGCGGTGATCCCCTCGGGCGGCGCGGCCGGGGTGATGAAGCCGAGAATGCCCTCCCACCACTGGCTGAACGGCACCACGAGCAGGTCCACGGCCAGCAGGGCGAGCAGGATGGAGCCGACCATCACCCAGTTCGCCAGCTCCAGCACGCGGCTGATCCGGCGGGCCAGCGCGGTGATGACGAACACCAGCACCAGCAGGGCGACGGCCCACCAGCGCGGCTCCAGCTCCCCGGCGGGCGGCGGCGCACCGTGGATCAGCGCGTACACCCCGTCCCCCGCCGACGAGGCCCAGCCGCCCGCGATGAACGCGAAGATCACGATCACGACCGAGAGCGGCACCCAGAGCGGCCACCCCGGCGGCACCCGCCCCCAGCCGACGACCGGCGTCTCACCCGTCGCGAGGATGTACCGGGAGCATTCGACGTTGTAGAACGTCTGCAGCAGCGCCGAGACCAGGATCACCCAGCCGACGCCGATGAAGCCGTACTGGCCCACGCTCAGGGGCCCGAGCAGCCACTCGCCGCTGCCGACCGAGATGCCGAGAGCGATCAGGCTCGGGCCGACGGCGTACTTGAAAAGTTCCTTGGGACCGATCTTGGAGACCTTGAAGACCTCCTCAGGCGTGGGCAGGTCGGTGACTTCGAGATCCGGGCGGCTGACTCCGAGTGGGTGCGACATCTCACTGCCTCCTGCGTTCACAGTGATCCCGAACCACGGCCGCAGCAAGGCCCAATCATGCGTACGGAGCGCGCTCGCGACGAGCGCCCCGGCGCTGCTGGGCGATCTCGCGGCGGGCCGGGACAGGGCACTCGGCGGCGAGGAGCGGAGCTGCCGCATAAGCGTCGATCTTGTCCCGAGACATCCGGCAAAGCGGTGAGACGTTCCTCGCGTGGCGTTACACCACGTTACGAGAGTGACTACGTAGAGTGATTGATGCTTGTCACTTCGTGATAACAGGGGGAGAACGTGAGAAGTAAGCTCATAGCCACAGGTGGCGCTCTGGCCACCGCCGCCGCGCTCGTCGCCATAGCCGCTCCTGCCCACGCTGATGAGGTCACCTGCGGCCTGAGCGTGTCCGACACCACCCACACACTCCGCATCGACAAGTGGGGCGTCCACGCGTTCCGTCACGATCAGGAGGCCTGCTCCGACCGCAGCGAGCGCACCGACCACCACAAGCGCACCGACCACAAGCGGAAGGCGTTCCGCTACGGCGACATGGCGGCTCAGGCCGCGGACGCTCAGAAGGTCGAGAAGGCGGAGAAGGCCGAAGCCGCCAAGGACGTCCGCGAGTCGGAGAAGTCGCAGGAGACCTGGGAGTCGGAGGAGGCCGCTGAGGCCGAGGAGGCCTGGGAGTCCGAGGACGCTGCTGAGTCCGAGGAGGCCTGGGAGTCCGAGGACGCCGCTCAGTCGGAGGAGGCCTGGGAGTCGGAGGAAGCCTGGGAGTCGGAGGACGCCGCCGAGTCCGAGGAGGCTTGGCACTCTGAGGAGGCCGGGCAGGCCCGTGAGGGTTGGCAGGCGGAGGAGGCCGCTGAGTCGGAGGAGGTCTGGGAGTCGGAGGACGCCGCCGAATCTGAAGAGGCCTGGCACTCCGAGGACGCCGCCGAGTCCGAAGAGGCCTGGCACTCCGAGGACGCCCAGCGGGCTGAGGAGCACGACACCACCGACCTGGAGGCCATGGAGGACGACAGGTACGCCAGGGACTGGAAGCGCGGACACGAAGGTGACCGCCGCCACCACCATGGTTTCCGCCCGCACCACCACTGGGGCTGGCCGCACCATGGCTACCGCCCCTGGGGGAACCCGTACGCCTGGCCTGGCGTCTGGCACGGCCAGTACTAAGCGGACGGCCTGGCTGAGCCAGCGCTGAAGAAGGGTTGGTCCGATCCTGTTCGGGCCGATTCGTGCGGTCCCGGGACACTGCCACGTGGCCCGGGACCCTTCCCCAGAAGTCCCGGGCTCCCCTGCCTGTTGACGACCTTTGTGACACTGCCGCCCGGCGCTCCGGCGCCGGCCCGGTCCCCCTCCGGGCGACGCGGGACCCCGTGACCCCCGACCGCCTGAATGCCGCCCACCGCGCGACCGCGCCGGGCTCCGCCCGCCTACCGGTCGACGATCTCGTTCTTGCCGATGACCACGACCCCGCCCCGCGTCAGCGCGAACCGGGTGCGGTCGTACTCGAGGTCGAAGCCGATCCGCGCGCCGTCGGGAATGACGACGTTCTTGTCGATGATCGCCTTTCGCACCACCGCGCCCCGGCCGATCTTGACGTTCTCCATCAGCACGGAGTCCTCCACCCGTGAATGCGAGTGGAGCACCACCTTGGGCGACAGGACCGACCGGATCGCCGTCCCGCCGGAGACGATCACGCCGGGCGACACCAGCGAGTCGATCGCCCGCCCCACCCGGTCGCCGTCGTTGTGCACGAACTTGGCGGGTGGCAGCGGGTCGTGCCCGGTGAAGATCGGCCACTTGTCGTTGTAGAGGTTGAACACCGGGTGCGCCGAGATGAGGTCCATGTGGGCGTCGTAGTAGGCGTCGAGCGTCCCCACGTCGCGCCAGTAGCCCCGGTCGCGCTCGCTGGAGCCGGGGACGATGTTGTGCGCGAAGTCGTACACGTCGGCCCCGCCCGACTTGACGAGCATGGGGATGATGTTTCCGCCCAGGTCGTGCTTGCTCGTGGGGTCGAGCGCGTCCTCGCGCAGGGCGTCGATCATCGACTGCGTCTTGAACACGTAGTTGCCCATCGACGCGAACACCTCGTCGGGCGAGTCGGCCAGTCCCACCGCGTCCTTCGGCTTCTCCCTGAAGGCGACGATCCGGCGCCCCTCGGGGTCGGTCTCGATCACGCCGAACTGGTCGGCCAGCGACAGCGGCTGCCGGATCGCCGCGACGGTGACGTCGGCGCCGGAGTCTTCGTGCTGCTCGACCATCTGCTGCGGATCCATCCGGTAGATGTGGTCGGCCCCGAACACGATCACGTGCTCGGGCATCTCGTCGTAGATCAGGTTGAGGTTCTGGAAGAGCGCGTCCGCCGACCCGGAGAACCAGCGCGGCCCGAGCCGCTGCTGCGCGGGCACGGGGGTGACGTAGTTGCCCAGCATCGCCGTCAGCCGCCAGGTGCGCGACACGTGCCGGTCGAGGCTGTGGTTCTTGTACTGCGTGAGCACGACGATCTTCAGAAAGCCGCCGTTGGCCAGGTTGGACAGCACGAAGTCGATGAGCCGGTACATCCCCCCGAACGGCACGGCCGGTTTGGCCCGATCCGCCGTGAGCGGCATGAGCCTCTTGCCCTCTCCACCTGCCAGCACGACCGCAAGCACCTTCCGGGACCTCATGTTCTGGACGCTACCCTCAAATGGCCGATCTATCGACGAAACCCCGCACGGCGGCATTCGCGCGTGTCCGGATTTGCGGATCAATGTGCCCACCGGAGTTCCCGGGCAGGGCTTCTCCGACGTGTCGCGAGCCGGCAGCACCGGCCAGCGGCGCAACACTCGCCCCTTGTGGTGGTCCGCCGGATGCGGCCGCCATAAGGTCGTGTCATGCGCGTTGATCTGCTCAGCCGTGAATATCCGCCGGAGGTTTACGGCGGAGCCGGGGTGCACATGGAATACCTGGCCAGGGAGCTGCGAGAACTGGCCGACGTGCGGGTGCGCTGCTTCGGGGCCGCGCGCGCCGAGGCCGGGGTCTCGGCCTACCGGGTGCCGGGCGGGCTCGAGAGCGCCAACGCCGCGCTCCAGGTGCTCGGCGTCGACTTGGAGATGGCCGCCGCCTGCGAGGGCGCGGACGTCGTTCACTCGCACACCTGGTACGCCAACTTCGCCGGGCATGTCGCCAAGATGTTGCACGGCATCCCCCACGTGGTCACCACGCACAGCCTGGAGCCGCTGCGGCCGTGGAAGGCCGAGCAGCTCGGTGGCGGCTACACGATCTCGTCGTGGGCCGAGCGCACCGCCCTGGCCGCCGCCGACGCGGTGATCGCGGTGTCGGAGGGCATGCGACGCGACGTCCTGGCCGCCTACCCCGAGATCCCGCCCGGCAGGGTCACCGTCGTGCACAACGGCATCGACACCGCGGAATACGCTCCGGACCCCGGCCTTGACGTGCTGAAGAAGCACGGCGTCGACCCGGGCAGGCCCTACGTCGTGTTCGTCGGCCGCATCACCCGCCAGAAGGGCCTGGTCCACCTCCTGCACGCGGCGCGCTCCTTCGACCGCGACGCCCAGCTCGTGCTCTGCGCGGGTGCGCCCGACACGCCGGAGATCGCCGCCGAGGTGACCGCGCTGGTGCGCGGCCTCGACCGCGACGGCGTGTTCTGGATCCAGGAGATGTTGCCCAAGCCGGAGGTGATCCAGCTGCTGACGCACGCGACGGTGTTCGTGTGCCCGTCGGTCTACGAGCCGATGGGGATCGTCAACCTGGAGGCGATGGCCTGCGAGACGGCCGTGGTCGCGACGGCGACGGGCGGCATCCCCGAGGTGGTGGCCGACGGCGAGACAGGGCTGCTGGTGCCCATCTCCCAGAGTGGCGACGGCACGCCGCACGACCCCGAGCGGTTCGCCGCCGACCTGGCCGAACGCGTCAACGCCCTGCTCGGCGACCCGGCCCGCGCCCGGGCGATGGGCCAGGCAGGCCGCGCCCGCGCGGTCGGCCACTTCTCCTGGTCGCGCATCGCCCACCGCACGCGCGATCTCTACGCCGCGCTGCTCTGAAGGTCCAACCCCTCGATCCGGTACGGCGGAGCCGGCGGCACGCCACCCGCCGTACCACGCTGGGGGCCTCCAGGGAGACGGCCTCTGACCCGCACAGGGCCGGGCATCGTAACGGCGCCCGGCGGGCCGCTTCCGTGGTGGGTCGTGGGCCGTGCCGGCGACGCCCGATCACCGGCCGTCCCGGTCATGGCTCCGCGCCTCGCGGGTCAGGTGATGCGTTCGAGGACGACGACCGGGATCTCGCGGTCGGTCTGGCGCTGGTAGTTGTCGTAGTCCGGCCAGGTGGCCGTCATCAGCCGCCAGAGCTCCTGCTTCTCCTCAGGGATCGCCGTGCGTGCCCGGGCCTTGAACCGCTGGTCCTTCACCTGCACGTCGACGTCCGGGTTGGCGAGCAGGTTCTTGTACCACTCCGGATGGTCGGGGTCGCCGCCCTTGGAAGCCACGATCACGTGGTCGTCGCCGTGCCGCTGGTAGATGAGCGGCGTCGTGTACGGCCGGCCCGACTTGCGGCCCTTGGTGGTGAGGAGGAGCACCGTGGTGTTGTTCCAGTCGTGTCCTTCGGCGCCATCGGTTTCCTGATAACGCTGGACATGTTCCTTGCCGTAGAGCATGGACCCTGTCTACCCGCGACCGGCGTGACCTCACCGTTACGTGCCCAGGTCTGTACGAGAAGTTGGCGGCCCTGGCACACTCCTCAGCCGGGCGGCCCCTCCCATTGCCGTCGAAGGCGGGCCCGTCACGCTGATGTTCGACCTGCCGATGCCCGGCGTCTCCCTGATCGAGCTGACACCGTGATCAGCATGTCTGTACGCGGGCGCACGCTGGTGAGAGCCTTTGGCCATGACCGATCCGGCCGAGGCACTGGCCGCCCGCATCGAACGCTTCGAGCAGGCCGCTGATCCCGAGCTGATCTGGGATCCCACGGCGCTGGCCGAGGCCGAGGAGGCGATGCGCGCGTGCGCGGGCGACCGCTCCGACGCCGCCGCATGGCGCCTGATCGGCATGCTGCACCTCGCCCGCCACCGGCTCGACCAGCGCATCACGCAGGACGCCGCGGTGGCGGGCGCGTTCTTCGCCGCTGTGGCGCTGCTCGACCCGGGGCGGCTGCCCGAGCGGCTGCGCGGCTCCCGCATGCCTTCCGGCGACTCGGCCGCCGGCTGGGCCGGTCTGGTCGAGGAGATCTTCCGGCTGGTGGACCCGGGTGCGTACCCGCACGTCGGGCAGCTGATCGAAGCCCTGGTCCGGCACGCGATGGCGCGTCCGGGGGCGGAGGAGGTCGCCGAGCGGCTGGGCGAGCTGCTGCTGCAGGAGTCCGTACGCCCACCCGATCCGGCACGCTCGCCCGATCCGGAAGCCTCGCCCGATCCGGCACGCTCGCCTGATCCCGCCGGTTCGCCCGGCCCGGCGCGAGCCGGTGATCCCGCCGGTTCGCCTGGCCCTGTGCGGTCGCCCGGCACCGGCGGAGCGGACGAACCGGTCGGATCATCCGGATCCGTCGGATCGTCCGAGCCCGTCGGGCCTGAGCCCGAGCGCGGCCGCGCCGCCGAATCCGCCGGCCCGGGCGGGCGCATGCGTGCGACCGGCCCCGCGTGGGCGCCCGGCGCGCTGTCCGCGTTGGGCGGCGGCCTGGTGCGGCTGCACGAGGAGACGGGCGCGTCTGAGGCCGCCGACGACGCCGTGCACCTGCTGTTCCGGGCGGCCCTTGCCGACCCCGTCGCCCACACGGGTGAGCTGGCGGACGCGCTCAGCCGCGCCGCGCCCGGCGACGAGGAACTGGTCAGGGCCTACCTGAGGGCGGCGCAGAGCTCCCCGGGCAGCCAGGACAGGTCACAGGCGCTGCGCACGCTCGTCGACCTCACCCGTGAACGGGCCGACCGGTCGCTGGCCGACGGCGACCTGCTGGCGTTCATCAGGGTGGGGCAGTGCGCGCTGGACTTCTGGCACGAGCGATGGGCCACGTCCGGGGTGGTGGCTCCCTACGCGACCGGGCTGGCCGAGTGGTACGTGGTCACGGGGGACGAGCGGTCGCTCGAAGCCGGCATGGAGATGCTGGAGGCGATCCGCGTGACGCCCGGGGAGACGATCCAATGGCTCGGCGCCGACCCCGTCGCGAGGCTCATCCTGCTGGGCGAGCGCTGCCGGAGCCGCTACGCCGTCACCGGCGACCTCGCCGACCTGGCCGCCGCCGTCGACGCCGCACGCGAGGGGGCCGCGCTCGCGTCCACCGATCACCCCGAGCGTGCCCGCCTGCTCGCCGGCCTGGCGAACGCGCTGCTCGAACGAGCCGTCGCCACCGGCGGTGATCCGGCCGAGCCGGTCGCGGCCGCCCGCGCGGCGCTCGCCGCCCAGGGCCGGCACGACGCGGCCAGGGCCGAGGTGCTGCTGCTGCTCGGCCGGGTGCTCCAGCTGCGCCTCACCACGGAGAGCGCCGACGAGGCCGTCACCGCGCTGCGCGAGGCCCTGGCGTCCGGTGACCGGCCGGCGCTGCGGGCGGAGGCGTACAGGCTGATCTCCGAGGTGCTGCGGTGGCGCGCCACGCGGGCGGGACGGCCGCAGGACCTGGACGACGCCGTGGACTGCGCCCGCCAGGCGGCCGAACTCGCCCTCAAGATCGCCCGCGACCCGGCACCTGCCCAGCAGGCGCTGGGTGAGGCCCTGCTGGCCCGCTTCTCCGCGCGCGGCGACACCGACGACCTGAGCGAGGCCTTGATTCTGGCCACACCGATCCCCGCCCCGGCCGGCGGCGGCTCCGGGCTGCTGCCGGGGCTGGGGAACCTGCTCGACGACCTGATCGAGCAGCCGGAACCGGCGCCGGTGGACGAGCGGCTCGCGCAGGCCGCTACCGAGCTGGCCCTGCGCTCGCCGGACGAGGAGACGGCGGGCAAACTGCTGCGGCTCGCCGAACGGCGGACGCGAGCGCCCGGGGAACGGGGCGAATACCTGCTCCAGGTGGCGTCGCGGTTCGTCGAGCTGGGCCGCCCGCACCTCGCCGGTGACGTGCTGGGCCAGGCCTCCACGGCGTTCGAGGAGGCGGGGTTGCGCTCGCGGATGGCGTACGCGCTGTCCAGGCAGGGAGCGGGGGAGGAGGACGCCGGCCGGCTCGACCGGGCGCTGGAGGCGTACGAACGGTCGGCCGCGCTCCACCGCGAGCTGGGCGAGCCGGGCTCAGAGGCGCTCCAGCTCGGCAGGAAGGCCGCCGTTCACCTGCGGTCCGGTGATCCCGACGGAGCCGTCGAGGAGCACCTGCGCGCCATCGCCCTGTGCGAGGACGCCGGGCTGGCCGCCGAGGAGGCCTCCCACCAGGAGCGCGCGGCCGGCGCCCACCTGGCCGCCGGCGACCCGGCCGCAGCCGTGGCCCGCACGGCCAGGGCCCGCGAGCTGTACGCGGAGCTGGGCGAGACCGAACGTGCGGCCATGGCCCTGGTGCCCGCCGCCAGGGCGGCCGTCGACCAGGGCGACCTCACGGCGGCCGGCGAGCGCATCACCGCCTGCGCCATCGAGCTGGAGGCGGCGGGAGCGTGGGAGGAAGCCTGCAGGACGCTCGACGCGCACGCCGTCATGCTGGCCGGGCGCGGCCACCGGGCACAGGCGGCCGCCTGCGAGACCCGGCTGGTGGAGATCGTACGGCGGAGGGGACGGCGTCGCGAGCCCGCCGACGAGTGGTACCGCATCGCGCGGCGCCGCCGTGAGCGCGGTGACACGGCCGGCGCGCGGTTCGCGTTCGAACTGGCCGAGCGCGAGTACGAGGCCGTCGGCCACGACGACGGGGCCGGATCCGTCCGGTACAACCTGGGCGCGCTCGCGTACGCGGAGGGCGAGCCGCAGCGGGCACTGGAGTACTTCGGTGCCGCGGCGGAGGCCTTGGCCCGGCTGCGCGCTCCCGCCAAGGAGTCGACGGCGCTCACCATGCGGGCCGCCTGCCTGACCGTGCTCGACCGTGCCGAGGACGCATCGGCGGACCTCGACCGGGCCTTGGAGCTGGCCGCCGTCGCGGGCGATCGCGAGGCCCTCCTGACCGCCGCCCTGGGCAGGGCCGCTCTGGACGTGCGGCTCGGGGAGCTGCGGGAGGCGGGGGAACGCCTGCGCTCCGCGCTCGGGCCGGCCGCGGGCGACCCGGTCAAAGAGGCCGTCGTACGCGATCGGCTGGCGGCGCTGGCCGCGCGTACCGGTGATGTGCCCGCGCAGGTGACGGCGCTGGAGCAGGCCATGGCGGGCTACCGCGAAGGCGGCCAGGACCGGCTGGCGGCCCTCGCCTCCGCCAGGCTCGGTCTCGCGCTGGAGCGGCAGGGCGAGTTCCGCCGCGCCAGGGCCGCGCTGGAGACCGGCCTGGCCGGGCTGGAGACGGCCGGGGACGTGGTGGGGGTGCCGTTCGAGGTGATCGCGCTCATGGCGGGGGAACTGGACGTCGAGGTCCTGTCCCGGCTCGCCGCCATCCAGCTGACCCTCGGCGACGTGACCCGCGGCCGTGCCACCCTGGACCAGGCGCTCACCACTTCGCGGGCGGGCGGCGGCCGGGACGCCTGGGTGGAGCGGCTGGAGCTCTGGCTGCGGATCGAGGAGGCGGAGGCCGCAGGCGACCTGCTGACGGCCCGCACCCTCGCCGAGGAGGCGCTCACCGCCGCGGAGCGCACCCCCACTCACCCGGCCCAGGGTCCCACCGCCTTCCGGACGGCTTCCGTCGAGGGCACGGAGGAACGCTCGTACCTTCTGGCCAAGCTCTCCACCCTCTGCCGCGCCCTGGGAGAGCCGGTCGCCGCCTACGACCATGCGGCGCGCGGTCACCGGCTACGCGACGGCCACCGGATCGAGCACCTGCGGAACCTGGGGGCGGCGGCCAGGGACCTCGGACGGACGGACGAGGCGGTCCGGCACCTCGCCGAAGCCGTCAGCCTGGCCAGGTCAACCGGCTCGGCCCTCCCGGCCCAGCTGGTCCAGGCTCTTGACCTGCTCGGCCGTACGCTCACCGCCCAGGCCCGCTGGCAGGACGCCGCGAACGCCTTCGACGAGGGACTCGCCCTGGTCGCCGCCCCCGTCTGGCGCGCCCTGAGGGCCCCGCTCCTGGCCGGACGGGCCGCCGTCCACCTCAGGCTGGACGAGCTGGACGAGGCGGCGTCCCGCTACCGGCAGTCCCTCTCGATCGGCGAGGAACTGGGCGTCCGGACCGGGCTCGCGGACGCCTACGCGGACCTGGCCCTGGTCCGCACGCTGCGCGGGGAACCGGACGAGGCCAAGCCGCTCGCCGAACGGTGCCTGTCCCTCGAACGTGCTCATGGCGGGGGTCACGGCGTGGTGCTGGCCCTGATCGCCCTCGCCCGCCTGGAAGACCCGGCCCGGGCGTCGCTGCTCCTGGAGGAGGCGCTGGCCCTGGCCGAGGAGCTCGGCTACCGCCCCGGTACGGCCCTCGCGATGAGCCGCCTGGGCGCCCACGACGTCACGACCTCCTCGTACGCCCGCGCCCGCCTGCGGCTGTCCACGGCCATCGACCTGCTGGCTGAACTCGGGCACGACCTGGAGTTGGGGGTCGCCTGCCACCATCGTTCCCTGGCCGCGGAGGCGCTCGGCGACCTGCCCGCCGCTCTGGCCGACGCGGAACGCGCCTTCGAGCTCGGCCACCTGCCCGCCCGTGACCGGGCCTTCGACCTCGCCGTACGTCTTCGCCGCGGCCTGACCGCCTGGACCATCCTCGAACGTGCCAAACTCACGACGCTGGCCGCTCACCTCGACCGCCCGCCGCGCCCGCCCGAAGACAGCGGCGACGAGGCCGAGCGGCGAGGGCTCGACGCGGTGCGTACGCTCATGACGGCCGCCCGTAACACCCGAGACCCGGAGCAGGCGGCGGAGCTGATCCGGCGCGCCCGCGAGGCCAGGGCCGGCGTGGAGTCGTTGTGGCGGCGCATGGAACCCCCGGCCCCGAACCACGTGACGCTGCGGCGGGGCGCCCCGCCCGACCAGGCCCGGCTGGACGCCCTTGTCACGCCCGAGCCGGCCCTGCGCTCTCCGGCCGGCACCGGTGCCGCCTCCCGGGGTGCCGTGGGACTGCTCGGGTTCTCCGTGGGGGACGGCGCCGTCACCGTGCTCGCCCATCGCACGGGATGGGCCGAGCCTCGGGTGTTCCCCACCGCCGCGGGCCGGGATGTCCTGGGCGACTTCCTCGCCGCCGCGCGCGAGCGGCCGGGGCTGCTGGACGTCGAGGCCCGGCGGCGGCGCGCGGACCTCTGGAGGCGGCTGGCCGATCTGCTGCTGCGGGAGGCGCTCCAAGCCTTCGGCGACGACCTCGACCTCGTGCACCTCCTCCCGCACGCCGAACTGCACGGCATCCCGCTCCACGCGCTCGCCCCGGATGGCCGCACGCTGATCGAACGGTTTCCTGTCGCCTACGCCCCGTCCGCCGCCGTCCTGGCCCGCCTGGCGCGGGGAGCCCGGGTGGGCGGCGCGAGTGCGCTGGTGCTGGGCTTCCCGCAAGGGGACGGAGCGAAGGCTCCCATGGAGGCCGAGGCGGAGGAGGTCGCTGACCTGCTCGGCACCCGGCCCCGCACCGGCCCGTCCGCCACCGCGGCGCTTCTGCCCGGCACGTGGGACGTGCTGCACCTGGCGTGCCACGGGGTCTTCGGTCAGGGCGGCGACCCCTTCGGCTCCGGCGTCCGGCTCGCCGACGGCCTGCTCACGGCCAGGCGGCTGATGAGCATGAACGTCGACGCCGGCCTCGTGGTCCTCACCACCCACGAACAGACCCGAGAGGGTGCCCATGCGCAGGTGCGCGGGGGTGTACAAGCGGAGGACTACGAGGGTGTCCACGTGCCGGTCCGCGTGGATGCCCGTGCGGAGGCCCGCGGGGGTGCCCGGGTGGCCGTTCCCGGTGCGGAGGATGTGGCCGCGCTGGGGCACGCGTTCCTGCACGCGGGGGCCAGGTCGGCGCTGCTGGCGCTCTGGCCGGTGGCGCCCGAGATCACCCTGGCTCTCCTGCGCGACTTCTACGCCAGGCGGCGCGACGGCGAGGGCGAGGCGCGGGCCCTGCGCTTCGCCGTGCTGGGGTTGCGCGAGCTCTACGGCTCGGCCGAGCCCGAGCTCTGGGCGCCGTACGTGCTGGTCGGCCTGCCCGGCTGAGCATCCGTCCGCTTCGGGCCGCGCAGAGGTCGGCCAGCCCCGCCACACCAGGCCGGTGGCGCTGCGTGGTGTGGCCGCAGGCGAGGGCGGGAGCGGCTAGAGGTAGGGGCGGGCCGCGCTCACCAGCTCGGCAGCGGCGTCGCGGGTGTCGATGGAGAGGGCGGTGTCGGGCGTGCGCTCCCGGACGTCCTGGTCGCGGATCGCGAACACGGCGGGGGCGACGCCCACGTCGCCGTAGCGCCCGGTCACGGCCTCGCCGATCGCCTGGCGCATGTCGCAGACCACGCTGCGCGCGGTGTGGCCGGGGCCAGAGGCGGCGAGATGGCCCAGCATCCCGGCGAAGCGCAGCTCCGTCTCGGCCGCGGGACGCTGCCCCGGCAGCACGGGCCGGTCGAGCCAGAACACCTTGCCCGCCAGGAACGCCGCGTAGCCCGCGCCGTCGCGGCCGAGCACGCGTGCCGTGTCGGCGAGCAATTCCCCGAACTCGGCCAGCTCCGCCCCCGGCGGCAGGTCCGTGGTGACGAACAGGGGCACGATCAGCGCGTCGAGCATGGCAGTTTCCCTCCGTGAGGAGGCTCATCGTAGGACGCCCTACCGACAATCGCGGATCGCGCCACTCCGCCTGCCCGGCGGGTCTGCCAGGAGAGAGCGGTAAGGTCACGTAAGTGGCAGAGGCTCTCCTGATCACCGGCACCGTGGGCGTGGGGAAGACGTCGGTGGCGGACGCCGCCGGCGACGTTCTGTCCGACGCCGGCGTGCCCAACGCGGTCATCGACGTCGATCCCCAGTCACTTGACTGGCACCTCGAAAGGGCCGGGGAATTGGCATCGATCCTGGACGCGGCCCAGGTGGAGGACTACACCGTGGACGCCGGCGCGGGCTCTCCCGCGCAGGTCGCCGCCCTGGTCGTCAAGGGGTGGGGCGTCTAGCGCTCGGTCCACTCGTCTTCGAGCGCCGAGTGCACGATGGAGTCGCGCCAGCCGTGCGGCGTGTGCAGGTGGTGGCGGATGCGGCCCTCCTCGACCATGCCCGCCGTCAGCATCGCGAGCTGCGCCGGCAGGTTGTCTGGGGAGCGGGCACCCCAGACGCGGTGCAGCCCGAGCTGCTTGAAGCCGAACTTCAGCAGCAGGCGCACGAGGTCGGTGCCGATGCCCCGGCCCCACTGGCCGGGATGGAGGCCGAAGCCGATCTCCGCGCTGTGCGGGTGGTCGGCCTCGATGCGCAGCCGGGCCACCCCGATCACGTCGCGGCGCTCGGCGTCGATCACGGCCAGCACGTAGAGGCGGCGCGGCTCGGCGCAGGCGGCCTCCATGGCCTGCCGGACCAGCGCGGTCACCTCGTGCAGGTCGCGTGGAGTGAAGGGCAGGTGCTGGGTCGCGGCGGGGTCGCCGTAGACGGCGTGCAGGGCGGCGACGTCGGCCTCCGTGACGTCACGGAGGCCCAACCGCTCACCCTCGCACAGGACACGCCGCATGCGCAGACGGTAACGGAAGTCCTGTGATCTTCACAAGTACATGTCAAGTGGCGAGTTGACTTCCGTAAGCTCGCGCGACAAGTTCCGCGATGGCGCTGTGGGAGCCGAGCGGCTCCGCGTGCCCGGCGTTGATCGCGGCGGCCGCCTGCTCGACGATGCCCTGCGGGGCCTCGTGCCCGATGATGCAGGGTGCGAGGGCGAGGCGCTCCGCGCCGGCCTCGCGCAGTTGCCGGGCCGCGAGGACGACGCCGGGCTCGCTGTCCATCGAGGCGGCGAGGACGGGCAGCGTGAGCCTGGAGGCCAGGAGCACCGCGGTGGCCTGCACGGCCTGCACGGCCCGCTGGCCGCCCGCCGTGCCGAGGATGACGGCGTCGGTGGGGCTGGCGACGTTCAGCAGGCGTACGCGGTCGGCCCTGGCCAGGCCGCGCTCGGCGAGGCGGATGTGCAGCGCCTCGGCCAGCAGCGGGTGCGGCCCGAGCGCCTCGGTCACGGCGGCTCCCGAGCCGCTGGCCGCGACGGCCTTGCCGATCTCCGCCATGACGACGGGGTCTTCCCAGGTGAGCAGCGGCACGACGACGGCGTCACGGCCGGAGGGCAGCGAGTCGGCAAGGTCGGTGACGCTCTTCAGCCGCACCTCGATCTGCGGGTGGTCGACGCGTACGACCGCCGCGATCTCCTCGGCCACTCCGGTGGTGTCGCCTGGGGTGGCGAGCACGAGCAGAGGGGCGTCCGGCGGCAAGGACGTGGGCACGGGACGGCGATGGCGACCGCCTCCCGGCCGGGGGGAACGTTCACGTACAGGCAGGCTCACAGGCGCGCAGTTTATGCGTATTCAAGGCCGCCTGTTCCGGGAATCGATGGCGATTCCGTCACAACCTGCCATACCTGGCCACGAGATGGACCGCTCCGCTCGCTGAGAGTGATCGAGATGGGTTTGTGATGGCCGGAAAGATTGACTTGCCGGTACGAAACGGAAACTCTTGAGCCACTAGAAACGCGTTCTAGAGCGACAGTCCCAGGTCCGTCCCCCCGGAGGATGGGAATGAAGCCGTTCTATGTCCGCGAACTGAGCGTTTATCCCGTCGGCCGCCGCAGGATCTTCCTGCTCGCGATAGCAGTGCTGGCCAGCCTCGTGGTCAATTTCGAGACCACGATCGCCACCATCCTCCCCCTCCTCATGGACGACCTGGGCATGTCGCTCACCGTCTACGGCCAGATCGCCGCGCTGTCGGTGCTGGTGGGCGGCATCTCGGCCGGTTTCGGCGGCATCCTGTCCGACCGGTGGGGCCGCGTCAAGATCCTCGTGCCGACCCTGACCGTCACGGCCGCCTGCAACTTCCTGCTCGCCACCGTCGACACCGTGGCCGGGCTGTTCTGGATCCGGTGCCTCATGCTGTTCATCGAGGGCGCCGGCATCACGATCACCGCATCGCTGGTGCGGGACTTCTCGCCGCGGATGGGGCGGGCGCAGGCGTTCGCGTTCTGGACGTGGGGGCCGGTCGGGGCCTCGTTCCTGGCCGCGCTCATCGCGGGCTTCACGCTGCCGCTGTTCGGCAACGCGTGGCAGTCGCAGGCGATCATCATGGGCGTCGTGTCGCTGACGATGTGCGCGATCATCGCCTGGAAGATCGCCGAGCCGTCGGCCGCGCTGCGGGCGCAGGTGCTGGAGGACGAGCAGGCCGTGCGGGTGGGGGAGATCGTCGCTCACGGCAAGGTCAGGGAGCTGTTCAGACATCCGCACCTGTGGGCGCACGTGCTCGGCAACACCGGCTGGCAGGTGCTCTACTGGACGTTCGCCATCTTCGGGCAGACGATCCTGACGGGCGCGTTCGGCATGGACGCGGCCGTGGCCAACCGGGTCGTGGCGCTGAGCATCGTGGTCAACGCCCTGGCCGTGGTGGTCGTCGGCCGCGTGTCCGACCGGCTGCGGCTGCGCAAGCCGTTCATCGCCGTGGGGACGGTGCTGACGACCGGTGCGATGGCGTACTTCATCGCCCTGATCGGTCCCGGGGTCCCCACCGCGCACGTGACCATCGTGTACGCGCTGATCCTGTTGTTCATGGGCATCGCGTACGTGCCGTGGATGGCCAACTTCTCCGAGAACGCCGAGGACGTCGAGTCCCGGCTGCAGGGCTCGGCGCTGGGCATCTGGGGCATGGTCGTCCGCGTCATGATCGTGGTCCTGCTGGTCGTCTCCCCGATCGTCGTCGAGGCCGGCGGCTGGCAGACGTGGCTGACCGTGGCGCTCGCCGGCCAGGTCGTGTTCCTGGTCTCCATGGCGGCCTTCAAGGGCCGCTGGCGGACGGCCGCCCCCGAGATCGCGGCCTAGCGTGCGTGCGGGCACGACGACCGCCTGGGCCTCCGTTCGCGCGGGCGGCGTTGGCAGCCGCCGCCCGCGGCTTGCGCGGCATTCCTGCGGATCTCAGGCGAACGGACCCACCTGGCCCGGCAGCGAGGGCCTGGCGGGGACGTCGGGGTCGGTGGCGAGGTCGAGGTCGCGCGTCTCGGGGGCGATGGCCAGGCCCACGGCCGTGACCGCCAGGGCGGCGACCACGTAGACCGACACCGCCAGCGTGGTCTGGAACGTGTGGAAGAGCTGGAGAGCGATGACCGGGGCCAGCGAGCCGCCGACGATGCCGGCCACCTGGTAGCCCATGGACGCGCCGCTGTAGCGCAGGCGCGTGCTGAACAACTCGGCGATGAACGCGGCCTGCGGGCCGTACATCGCGGCGTGGGTGACCAGCGCCACGATGGCGGCCAGCGCGATCAGCGGGAAGGATCTGGTGTCGAGCAGCGGGAAGAACACGAACACCCACACCGCGGCGGCCACCACGCCCGCCAGGTAGACGGGCCGCCGGCCGTACCGGTCGGACAGCGCGCCGGCCACGGGGATCAGGGCGAGCTGCAGCGCCGACGCGATCAGCACCGCGTTCAGCGCGTACGAGCGCGGCAGGTCCAGCTCCCCGGTGATGTAGACGATGATGTACGCCGTGAAGGTGTAGAAGGCGACGTCGACCCCGATCCGCGCGGTGAAGGCCGACAGCAGGGCGCGCGGGTGTGTGCGCAGCACCTCGAGCAGCGGCATCTTCGCCTTGGCGCCGTGCTGCTCGACCTCGGCGAACAACGGAGACTCCGAGATCCTGAGCCGCACCCACAGCCCCACGAAGACCAGCGCGCCGGACAGCAGGAACGGCACCCGCCAGCCCCACGACAGGAACGCCGCGTCGGACATCGTGAAGGACATGACCGTGAGCAGCCCCGTCGCCAGCACGTAGCCCGCGGGCACGCCCACCTGCGGCCAGCTGGCGTTGAAGCCGCGCCGCCGGCCGTCGCCGTGCTCGAGCGACATGATGACCGCGCCGCCCCACTCGCCGCCGAGCCCCAGGCCCTGCACGAACCGGAGCAGCGCCAGCAGGACCGGCGCGATCACGCCGATGCTCGCGTAACCGGGCAGCACGCCGATGAGGAACGTCGAGACGCCCATCACCAGCAGCGTGACCACGAGGACGGTCTTGCGGCCCGCGCGGTCGCCGAAGTGGCCGAACACGATGCCGCCCAGCGGGCGGGCCACGAACGCCACGGCGTTGGTCGTCAGCGAGGCCAGGGTGGCGTTGAACGGGTCGAGGTCGGGGAAGAACAGCTGGGGGAAGACGAGGGTCGCCGCTGTGGTGTAGAGGAAGAAGTCGTACCACTCCAGCGACGTGCCGATCAGGCTGGCGAGGATCACCCGCCGGGTCTGTTGCGTGGAGCCTGACATCGAATGCTCCTAGAGTTGATGGGGGATAGGTTCAACGTAAGGATCGTTGAACAATTCGACAAGAGGTTTGCTCCATGATTCCCTGGCAATCGTGGATAACGTGGTTGCCGATCTCTCCCAGGACCGGCCCCGCCTGGGACGCAGCAGCACGGCGGAACGGGTGGCCGACATCCTGCGCGACCGCATCAGCGAAGGCTTCTTCCCTCCAGGTCAGCGGCTGTCGGAGGAGTCCATCTCCGAGGCGCTCGGCGTCTCGCGCAACACGCTGCGCGAGGCGTTCCGGCTGCTCGGCCACGAGCGGCTGCTCGACCACCGGCTCAACCGCGGCGTGTTCGTCCGCCTGCCGTCCGCCGCCGACGTCTCCGACCTCTACCGCGTGCGCCGCGTGCTCGAGGGCGCCGCGGTGCGGCGTGCCCCCGACGAGACGGAGCTCGCGACGATCGGCGAGGCCGTCCGTGACGCCGAGCGGGCCGCCGCGAAGGACGACTGGCAGGCTGTCGGCACCGCCAACATCCGCTTCCACCAGGCCCTCGTCTCGCTCATCGGCAGCCCGAGGATCGACGAGGCCATGCGCCAGCTGCTGGCCGAGCTGCGCCTCGTCTTCCACGTGATGGAGAACCCGCGGGCCTTCCACGAGCCGTTCGTCGACCGCAACCGCACGCTGCTCGAGCTCATCGCATCGGGCGGGCCCGATGAGGCCGCCGCCTACCTCGACGACTACCTCGACCACGCCGAGCGGCTGCTCATCCACGCCTTCGAACCGAGCCGCTAGCGTGGGCGCATGGACCGGATCTTCACCCTCGACGAGGCCCGTGCGCTGATCCCCGCCGTGATCGAGGACGCCCGCGTCGTGATCTCCGCCCGCGCCGACCTGGCCGAGATCGACTTCGACCGGCGCACGAAAGGGCGCTCAGAGCTCGGCGGCCTGCCCGAGATGAAGGGGCTGCAGGCCCGCGTCGAGGAGATCCTGAGCGGTTGGAGCGAGCAGGGGATCGAGGTCAAGGGCGTCGCGCCCGTGCTCGTCGACTTCCCCTCGGAGCTCGACGGCGTGTCCGTACGGCTCTGCTGGATCGAGGGCGAACGCGAGCTCGCCTGGTATCACCGCACCGAGCTGGGCTTCGCCGGCCGCCGCCCGCTCTGATCGGCGATCCGCGCACAGGGCCTGCCGCACCCGGGCGATACCGGCCACGGCGGGCATACGCTGCTGGGGTGGAGGTTCACTCGACCAAGGCGATGGCCGCGCGAGCCGTCGACCTGTGCGTGGAGCTGCTGCACGAGCAGCCGTCGATCGAGTCGGTGTCGCGGGTCCTGCGCGACCACGGGGAGACCGGAGACCTCGATCTCAGCACGAACGACCTGACGGCGATGCGGGAGGCGGCGGCGCGGCTGCGCGAGGTGCTGGCCGCGCGGACCGCCGGCGAGGCGGCGGCCCTGCTCAACCGGCTGCTCGCCGGCGGAGCCCAGACGCCCAGGCTCACCAGCCACGGGGGTTCGACGACCTGGCACCTGCACGTCGACAGCGGTGACGACGCGCCGTGGGGGGAGTGGTTCCTGGCGTCCTCGGCGATGGCGCTGGCGGTGCTGCTCGCCGACCACCAGAGGGTTCCCGGCGGGCTGTGCGCCGCACGGAGTTGCGGGCGGCCGTACCTCGACCTCGGGGGCGGCAGCCCGCGACGCTACTGCAGCGCCCGCTGCGCCACCCGCGAACGCGTCGCCGCCCACCGCTCCCGCTCCGGCACCCGCGCCCCCGGCTGAATCCCCGTCCCCATCCCCGTCCCCGGCGCTCGCCCGGTCACCGCCGGGGGATGAGCACCACCACGGCCACCGCCTGCAGCGCCGCTCCGGCCAGCAGGGCCGCGCCCGGCGAGTACGACGCCAGCGGGCCCGCCATCGCGGAACCGAGCGCGTACGAGGTGATCTTCAGGCTGGCGGCCGTGGTGAACACCTGGCTCCGCAGCCGGTCGGGCGCCTCGCGGTGGCGTACGGAGAACAGCGCGGTGAGCTGCGGCCCCTCACCCGCTCCCGCGACGGCGGCGGCGATCACGGCGATCCAGAACGACTCCGCCGCGGCCGCCAGCACCATCCCTGCCCCGAGCACCGCCGTCCCCCAGACCAGCACCCCGTCCCACCACCGCACCGAATCACGGGCGGTCCGCGCTTCGTTTTCCGCGCATGCCGGGTCGTGGGCGGTTCGTGCTTCGTTTCCCGCGCGGGCCGGAGCCCGGGTGGCCAGGAGCGCGTTCATCGCCAGCCCGCACGCTGCGGTGACGGTCAGCAGCAGTGCGCCGTGGCCGCTCTCTCCGGTGAGCCTGAGACCCAGCACGGGTGCCGCCACGACCAGCATGGCCAGACCGGCGCACGAGACCATGGATCCGGCCGTCGCCCTGCGCAGTGACGGATTCCTGGTGATGGCGGCGAACCCGGCGACCAACTCCGCCCGTACGGACCGCCCATCCCTCGGGGATGCCCGGCCGGCGGAGCTCCCCGTGGAAGATGTGTCCAGACGTGGGGGCAGGGTCCAGGCGACGGGCAGGGCGGCGAGCAGGAGCGCGGCGCAGGCCGGCACCGCGATGGTGCCGCCGCCCACGGCCGCGAGCACGCCCACCGCGGCGGGACCGGCGAGTCCGGCCACGTTGTAGGTCATGGCGTCGAGCGCGGTGACACGGCCCAGCCGTTCTGGCCCGGCCACCAGCGGCAACTGCGCGGTCCAGCCGCCGGCGAGCGCGGGACCCAGCAGGCCGGTCGCGACGGCCACCCCGATGAGCGCCGCCTCCGGTACCCGGCCCAGCCCCGAGAGGACCAGCAGGAGCCCGGCCGCGTACCCCGACAGGCAGCAGGCGAGCAGCCTGCCGGGCCGCCGCGCCCGGTCGAGCAGCACTCCGAGCAGCGGCCCTCCCACGGCGGCCGAGACGGTGAGCCCGGCCAGCAACCACGACGCCAGCAGGGGAGATCCGGTGACGGCGAGTCCGGTGACGAGCAGCGCGGGCCCGGACATCTCATCTCCGGTGCGGGCGGCGACGGCCGCGCCCATGTAACGGGATAACATAAGGGAGACGTTACATGGGATGATGCTCGTCGAGAGCGCGAGGTTGCCGGGGAGGCGCCGGAAACGTTCCAGAGTGCTGGAGACCGCTTCGCGCTCGAGGACGGCCCGGCCTGTACGGACTGCGTGCCGCGCAGGCCGGGCGCAGCATCGGGAGCCACCCCGTGTCGCCGCGTGATCGAATGTGTGTTTGAACGATGACGTACACTCGTCCTTATGACAGCCGCGTTCCAAGCCTCTCTGCTCGGGCTCGACGAGGAGCTAGCGGTCGGGCCGCTCGGCGACACGGTGCGCAGGACCCACCTCGCCCACGGCGCCTGGATCGACCTCAGGCCCGGCTGGCTGGCGGGAGCCGACGAGCTCTACGAACGGCTGGCCGAGACGGTTCCGTGGCACGCGGAGCGGCGCCACATGTACGACCGGGTCGTCGACGTGCCCCGGCTGCTGAAGTTCTACGACGAGCACGAGACCCTGCCCGACCCGGCGCTCGACGAGGCCAGGCGGGCGCTCAACGCTCACTACGGGGAGGAGCTGGGCGAGCCGTTCCGTACGGCCGGGCTCTGCTTCTACCGCGACGGCCGTGACAGCGTGGCCTGGCACGGCGACACCATCGGCAGGGGCGGCACCGAGGACACCATGGTGGCGATCCTCTCGGTCGGCGACCCCCGCTCGCTGCTGCTGCGGCCGCGCGGCGGCGGTTCCTCGATCCGCCACGACCTCGGCCACGGCGATCTGATCGTGATGGGCGGGAGTTGCCAGCGCACCTGGGAGCACGCGATCCCGAAGACCAGCCGCCCGGCGGGGCCGCGCATCAGCATCCAGTTCCGCCCGCGCGGCGTGCGCTGACCCGTCTCGACGTCTGCGAACCAGTCCAGAGGATCACTGCTGCCCCTCGCCGAGGAACTCGCCGATCAGCGGGTTGACCCGACCAGGGGCCTGGCGGCTGGACCAGTGGCCGACGCCTTCGAGCAGCACGTACCGGCCGCCGGGGATGAGCGCGGCGGCGGCTTCGGTACGCGTGGCGTTCACCCCCGCGTCCTTGTCTCCCTGGATGAGCAGGGCAGGGCAGGCGATCTCGCCGAGGCGCGGCCTGAGATCGACGCGCATCCGCAGGGGCCCGATGGAGGCGTTCTGCCAGTCGGACGAACCCGCTCCCGCGACCCGCACCTCCGCCATGATCTCGTCCACGACGTCGTCGAAGTCGTCGACGGGCCCGGCGAAGAGCGCCCGCCTGGCGAAGCCGGCGATGCTCTTCCGGCTCCTGAACATGGCGCCCGGCAACGTCTTGCTCAGCAGCGGCAGCTTGGCGACGAGCCAGAGCGCCTGGTGCACGACGGGCGGGAACGACAGGATCCCGGCCGGGGCGAGCGCCACGATCCGGTCGACGCGGGAGGGGTGCTCGATGGCGTACGCGAGGGTGAGCGCGCCGCCCTGGGAGAGGCCGACCAGGGCCGCCGAGGGCAGCTCGAAATGGTCGAGCACGTGGGTGATGGCGGCCAGCAGGCGCTCGTGGGTGGCCGGCCCGTCCCAGGGGCGGCTCCTGCCCTGCTTCGGCCAGTCGAGGGCGAGAACGCGGTGCCGGGCGCTCAGGGCCGGGATGAGGTGCCGCCAGCTGAGCAGCGCGTTGTCGATGCCCGCCCCGCTCAGCAGCAGCACGGGGGAGCCCCGATCGCCGGCGCTGTAGACGTGCAGCCGGCCCTCCGGACAGGTGAGATAGGTGCTGCGCAACCCGGACGGCTCCACGGGCGTCCCCGCCGTCACTCCGCACCCTTGCCCGCGGCGCCTGCCCTGGATGCACCCGTTCCGGTCGCGTCCGGGCCGGATGTGTGCTTTCCGCCGGGGCTCTCGGCGGCGGCGCGGTACGCCTCCCACCGGTCCCACAGGGCCGGCAGTTCCTGCTCCAGGAACTGGTAGAGCTGGTGGACGCCGACGAGCCGCTCGCGCCGCTCGGGAGCGCTGCGGGCCAGCACCCGCAGGCCGTCCTCGGTGAGTTCCCTGAACGCGGCCGTCTTGGCGTAACGCCCGGCGACCATGCGGCTCCACCCGTCGGCGGCGATGCGGAAATACTCCTGCCGCTCGCCCCTGCGGCGGACCCCCTCGACGAGCCCGCTGGGGGTGAGCAGGCGGGTCGCGCTGCTGATGGAGCTGCGGCTGACCCGGAGCACGTCCGCCAGCTCCGCCGCGCTCTGCTCCTCCGGGTCGCTGATGAGCAGCCATCCGATCACCCGGCCGGCGATCAGTGGCAGGCCCTCCCGTGCGAAGAACACCGCGACGTCGTCGACGAACTCGAGCTCGGCTTCCGAAGGGCTACTCATATTCGGATATTACTGTCATTGCAGTTATGACTGCAATGACAGTAATGACTGCAATGACGGGAACGCGGCTCAGGCGGACACGCGCGACCCGCCCCACGACAGGAGAGCCTCGGCGGTGCTGAACCGGCGGCTGGAGACGGACTCGTCGAGCAGCACGCCGACCAGCCGCCGCCCCTCCGACTCGCCCGCGAAGGCGAGGCAGTAGCCCGCCGCCCGGGTGAACCCGGTCTTCAACCCGATCGCGCCCGGCGTCCCGAGCAGCCTGTTGGTGTTGCGCCAGTTGTAGGAGCGGTGCTCGTCGGTGGCGGCGAGCGTGTGCCGCCGCGTACCGGCGACCTCCTCGATCAGTGGCACCTGGAGCGCCTTGACCGCCAGCAGGGCCTGGTCCTCGGCCGTGGAGTAGCCGTCGCCGCGCGGGGTGGGCAGGCCGTCGGCGTTGACGTACTCGGTGTCGGACATGCCCAGCTCGCGGGCGGTCGCGTTCATCTTGGCGACGAAGCCTTTGACGCCGGGGCCGTACGTGCGGGCCAGCGCGTGGGCGGCGTCGGCGCCGGAGGGGAGCATGAGGGCGTACATCAGCTCGCCGACGGTGAGCCGGTCGCCGGGGCGCAGGCCGGCGGTGGTGCCGCCGCCGGCCTCCGCGTACGCGACGTCGTCGGCCTTGATCCGGACGACGTCGGTGGGTTTGGCCGACTTCAATACGACATATGCGGTCATGGTTTTGGTCAGGCTGGCGACCGGCATGCGCTCGCCGGCGTCCTTGCTGAAAAGCACGTCGCCGGACTCGGCGTCGATCAGATGGGCCGCCCGGCCGTACACCGCCGGGGTGTCTCTTTCCGCGGTCGCCATGACGGGCGCGACGGCCGGCGCCTGGGCGGCGGCAGGCGCGGCTACCCCGGTGACCAGGGCGGCGGCGCCTGCCAAGGCGACAAGTGGGGCTTTCCTGATACGCATGACGACAGGGTGCCGCGCCCTTTGGGGTGCTGTTGACGAAAACAACAAAAATTCATGACTGACCGTCAGAAACCCCGAAATTTCCGGGCCTTTCGTGAGGTAAATCTTTTGCCGAATACGCTCACCGGTCGTGCCAGAAGGTGCCGGTCACGCGTTCGCCGTGTGCCAGCTCCGCGAACAGATCCTCCCAGAGCGGCATCACCTGCTCCGGCGCGTAGGCCCGTGCCGTCTCGGCCGCGGCCCGCCCCATGCGCACCCGCAGATCCCGGTCGGAGATGACCCGCATCAGGGCGTCGGCCAGCGCGTTCACGTCCCGCGGCGGCACGAGCAGGCCGTCCACCCCGTCGATCAGCACGTCCGCTGGGCCGGTCGGGCAGTCGAACGCGACCACGGGCAGCGCGTGCGCCATGGCCTCGATCATCACCATGGGAAGGCCCTCGAACCGGGAGCTCAGCGCGTACACGGAGGCGTTCGTCAGCTCCCGGTCCAGCCGGTCGGTACGCCCTGCCAGCCTCACGTGGTCGCCCAGGTCCAGGCGCTGCACGAGGCCGTCGAGCTCCGCCTTCCTGGCGCCCGTGCCGAAGACGCGCAGCCGCCATTCCGGGTGGTGCGCCACGACCCGCGCGAAGGCCTCGACGAGCAGATCGAAACCCTTCTGCGCGGTCAGCCGCCCGGCCGCGACCACCACGGGGTTCACCTGCTGGGACGGCTCCGGCTCCGACCGGTGGGCCGCGTTCGGGATCTGCACGATCGGGGCCCCTGGGAGCAGGCGCTCGTACGCATGCCGGTTCGTGCGGGTCAGAACGGTGATCGCGTCGAGGCGGCCGTAGTGACGGGCGATCTGCCTGCGGATGGTGTCGGGATAGGCCGTCAGGTTCATGTGCTCCTGCGCGACCGTGAGGACACCCCTGGGCGCGCGGCGGGCCGCGATCAGGTTGAGCGCGGGCCGCGTGGTCACGAGGACGCCGTCGCGGAGCGCGGCCACGTAGTCCATCGCGGCGCGCTCCACCCGTTCGGTGAAGTACGCGCTCGCGAACTCCCCGCGTGGCACGACCTTCCCCCGCACCCGGCGCCACGCCCTGCGCCCGAGCGAGTCGGGACGCCGGCCGCCGCGCTGGTCCACGAGCGTCACGATCGGGATGCGCGGGTCCAGCCTGACGTGGGGCCTCTCGCGGCGCCGCACGAGGCTGACCAGCTCGACGTCGTGGCCCGCGGCGGCCATCGCGTTCGCCTGGTTGACGACCGTCCGGATGGTGCCGCCGGCGCCGTAGGCGTGCAGCATGAAGTAGCGGATCTTCATGGCGCGTGCTCCCGGGTCCGGGTGCGGACCCGTGCCTCCGGGGCGGGCGGCACGCGGAAGGGGGGACCGGACCTGGCCAGCGTCGTGCTCGGTGTTCGCTGCCGGTTCATGCCGGTGCAGGGTAACGACCGTACCTGGCAGTTCCCTGGCAACGGCGGCACGCAGGACGGGCGTGCGTGCCCGCGCATGATGATCAAGACTCGCTAGGGTGGCCAGGAGCGGTGCCCGGCGAGGTCGAGAGGGATGAGCATGGACGAGGGACGACCGGCGGACGACGTGATCCTGGGCATGATCGCCGATCGCCTCAGCACGGCCATGGGCAGGCCGTGGCAGGTACAGGAAGGCATGGCCAAGGGGCCGGGCACGCTCGCCGTCGTGCTGGGCGACGACCACTCCGGCGACCCCGGCCACCTCGACCTCGACTTCGTGCTCAACGTCGACCACCCCGAGGACACCACGATCAGCGACTGCGTGGCCGGGTACGGCGGCACCACCGAGGAGGCCCTCGACCGGGCCGTCCAGGTGTGGCTCGGCACGACCGGCAGCGCCCTGATCGAGCTCCTCGTCCAGGACGGCTCGCACGCCGCCCACTTCGGCCCCGACGACCCCGACGGCTTCTCCGGCTGGCACGCCATCCACGGCGGCATCACCGGCTGGGGCACCGGCGACGACCATGAGGCCGTCCAGCGGTGGGCCGTCCAGCACGTGGTCCTGCCGCACCTGGCTCCCGCGCTGAAGGGCACGTTCGAGCGCGAACGCCTGATCGGCGTCAAGGCGTTCTTCGGCGGGGGCGAGGGCGCCGAGACGGCCGAGATCCGCGTCAACGGCGCCTACCACGAGGCGGGCTCGCGGGCTCTGGCCGAGCTGGACTGGCCACGGCCCGAGCAGGGCATCTCGTACGCCCGCACCTTCGTCCTGCTGGTGCACGACGAAGCCGCCTGACCTTTCAGCCGCCAACGTTCGCATGGCCCCCATGACCGGCTCCCGCGCGCTCGCCACCCTCCGCCTGTTAGCGTTACCGCCAGGGGGGTGAGCTGCCGTGAGATCCAGGAATGGCAGGCCGGCGGTGCTCATGGACGTGGCGGTGCTGGCCGGTGTCTCGGCCATGACCGTCTCGCGCGTGCTCAACGATCCCGACCGGGTGCGCGCCGAGACCCGGGCCCGGGTGCTGGCCGCGGTCAGGGAGCTCGACTACCGGCCCAACCAGGCGGCCCGCCAGCTGGTCACCGGCCGCTCCGGCGTGCTCGGCGTGGTCAGCATCGACACCACCCTCTACGGCCCCGCCACCACCCTCTACTACATCGAGCAGGCCGCGAGAAACGCCGGCTACAACGTCAGCATCGCCAGCCTCAGCTCGCTCAACCGCAGGTCGATGGAGGAGGGCGTGCAGCGGCTGCGCGCCCAGGCGGTCGACGGCGTGATCATCGTCGCGCCGCACGAGTCGGCCACCGAAGGGCTGCGCCACCTGCCGCCCGAGATGCCGGCGGTGGCGGTCGACGCCGGCGACGACCTCCCCGTGCCCGTGGCCAGGGTCGACCAGCGGGCCGGAGCCGTGCGCGTGACCAGGCACCTGCTCAGCCTCGGCCACCACACGGTGTGGCACGTGGCGGGGCCGGCCGACTGGCTCGACGCCGAGGGCCGCATCGAGGGCTGGCGCGGCGTGCTGGAGGAGGCGGGCCGGCCGGTGCCCGGCGTGCTGCGCGGCGACTGGAGCTCGCGCTCCGGCTACCGGCTCGGCCGCGGCCTGGCGCAGGAGCCCGAGCTCACCGCCGTGTTCGTGGCCAACGACCAGATGGCGCTCGGCGTGCTGAGGGCGCTGCGCGAGGCCGGGCGGCGCGTGCCCGAGGACGTCAGCGTGGCCGGCTTCGACGACATCCCCGAGTCCGCCTACTACTGGCCGCCGCTGACCACCGTGCGGCAGGACTTCGGCGAGGTCGGCAGGCTCGCCTTCCACATGCTGCTCGACCGGATGGCGGGCGCCGACCCCGACGGGCGGCGCCTGGTCGAGCCGGAGCTCGTCGTCAGGGAGAGCACCGGCGCCGCCCCGGGGTGAGCCTCAGGCCAGCCTGATCATGTTCCACGACACCGGCGGCAGCAGGACGCGTGCCGGGTCGTGCTCGACGTCGGGGTTCGGCCTGGGCGCGATCCGGTCGGGGGCGTCGGCCGTGTTGCGGGCGTAGACGTCGGCGTCCGTCAGGGTGGTGGCCTCGACGATCCGCGCGCCGCCGAGCGCCCGCGTGTCGATCGTCAGCGACAGCGGCGCGTCGGTCGAGCGGTTGACCGCGAACAGCGTCGTGCTCTCCTCCGCGTGCGTGGCGACCGCGTGCAGCAGCGGCACCTCTCCGTACTCCTTCGTCTCGTACGACGGCGAGACCGGCTCCACCCGCAGCACGTCGCCCGCGGCGTGCCTGGACGCCTGCGCGAACGGATGGAACGTCGTCTGCCGCCAGGCCCGCCCGCCGGGCTCCGTCATGATCGGCGCGATCACGTTCACCAGCTGGGCCAGCGACGCGGCGGTCACCCGGTCGCTGTTGCGCAGCAGCGTGATCAGCAACCCGCCGAACGCCACCGCGTCGGCCAGGTGGTAGTGGTCCTCCAGCAGCGGCGGCGAGACCGGCCAGTCGGTGGGCGGCTCGGCGCCCTGGAAGCGCGACAGGTACCAGACGTTCCACTCGTCGAAGGAGATGTCGATGCGCTTGCGTGACTTGAGCCGCGCCCCGACGTGGTCGGCGGTGGCGACGACCGAGGAGATGAAGTACTCCATGTCGGTCGAGCAGGCCAGGAAGCTGCCGAGGTCGCCGTCCTTCTCCTCGTAGTAGGCGTGGCAGGAGATGTAGTCGACCACGTCGTACGTCTCCTCCAGCACCGTGGCCTCCCACGCGCCGAAGGTCGGCATGCCGGAGCCCGAGCTGCCGCAGGCCACCAGCTCCAGGTTCTTGTCCATCGTGCGCATGGCGCGGGCGGTTTCGGCGGCCAGCCGGCCGTATTCGCGGGCCGTCTTGTGGCCGGTCTGCCAGGGGCCGTCCATCTCGTTGCCGAGGCACCACATCCTGATGCCGTGCGGCTCCTTCGAGCCGTTGGCGACGCGCAGGTCAGACAGCGTGGTGCCGGACGGGTGGTTGCAGTATTCGAGCAGGTCGAGGGCCTCGGCGATGCCGCGGGTGCCGAGGTTGAGCGCCATCATGGGCTCCACGCCGGCCTTGCGGCACCAGCGGACGAACTCGTCGACGCCGACCTCGTTGGTCTCGGTGCTGTGCCAGGCCAGGTCGAGCCGGCGCGGCCGCTCGGCGACCGGGCCGATGCCGTCCTCCCACCGGTAGCCGGAGACGAAGTTGCCGCCGGGGTAGCGGACGGTGGACACGCCCAGCTCCCTGGTCAGGTCGAGCACGTCGCGGCGGAAGCCGTCGTCGTCGGCCGAGGGGTGGTCCGGCTCGTGGATGCCGGTGTAGACACATCGCCCGAGGTGTTCGACGAACGTGCCGAAGGTGCGCCGGCGTACCGGAGCCACCTTGAACGCGGGATCGAGCGTGAGTTCTGCCTGGTGCACGGAGGGGACTCCTGGTGTTGCGCGGGCGTGACGTCGCTCCAGATTGTTAGCGTTATCAGCGGGTGGGGTCAAGGGGCCCGCGCTCGCCCCCGGGTGTCGGGGCTGGCGGGCCGGTGACGGGCGGCCACGACGGCGAGGACGGCGGCGACGAGACCGATGACGACGCCGGCCACGCGCACCACCGGCAGCGCCAGGGCGCGGTCAGGCGATGCGCTGGATCATGGTGTTGCTGATCTGGTAGCGGTAGCCCGCGTCGCGCACCCAGCCGTCCTGCACCGGGCTGGTGCCGAACTCGGTGCCGCGCAACCAGACGAAGGCGGGCGCCTCGCGGCCGGTGGCTCGCTCGACGTCGCGGCGCGGCCTGACGATCTCGCGTTCGACGTCCTCGGCGGTCCGGACCCGCCCGATCTCCTCGTGGGAGCCGGTGTGCGGGACGACCACGTGCCGCTGACCGATCTCGGCCACGTCGTCCCAGGTCATCGCCAGCCGATCGTGTGACAACTCCTCCTCGACGAGCGTGATGTCGTGGGCCTCGGCGAAGGCCCGCTGCTCGGGGACCGGGCAGTCGAGGAACCGGGTGATGATGGGGAACCAGGCGACCAGCCCGAGCTCGTCGCAGATCGGCGCCGCGACCGTGGCGTTGTTCAGGTAGCCCTCGTAGAAGACCGGGATGAACCCGGGCCGCTCCAGCGGCCACCGGCCGGTGGCGTAGAAGGCGTCGAGGTGCTCCAGTGTCACGCAGTCGAAGGAGGCGGCGTAGCCGGCCAGCTCACGGCGCAGCGCGTCCGCCATGGACTCCGGGGTGTTGTGGTAGTTGACCACGCGGAGATAGCGGCCCTCGCGCAACGCGGCGCGGTGCTGGGCGAAACCGTTGCCCGTCATGCCCGGCCCTCCCTCTCGTCGAAGTGCGCACGCGCGAGCACGGTGATCACCGACGAGAGCTCGCCCAGGTCGTCGTCGGCCGCCCCGGGAGCCAGGCGCTCGGCGTAGTGGCCGAGCAGCCCGTCCAGCTCGGCGCCCTCCGCCAGCACGGCGGCGTCCCCGACCGGGGGGACGGGTGAGCCGGTCAGGTCCTCCAGGGCCAGGAACATGGGGATGCCCTCGCGTTCGAGGGCCCGCTGCCGGTTGTCGGCCAGGACCCCGGCAGGGTCGGGATGCGGTCGGTACTTCGGGCTCATCGAACTCTTTCCTTTCGCGGGAGTCCCAGGGCTCGGGCCCCGGGGACGACAGCGCACCGCCGTGCGGCGGCACCTGGATCGACAGCGCGCACATGCGGCGGCACGTCGTCCGAGAGAACGGCGTCGCACGGGCGCTGCTCGCGGGCGACCGCCCGGCGGCGGGCGGCGCCGGGACACGCCGTGATCCGGCGCGTACGCGCAGGTCGGCGATCGGCCGCGCGGCGACCGGACCTCACGTGAGCGCTCCCCGGCCGGTGGCCGAGACGCAAGGGTCCGGCCAGCTGACGAAGACCAGGTCCGGGTCGAGCTCCAGCCCTTCGGCCAGGAGCGCCCCCGCGCGTTCCACCGACTCGCGCATCGCCTCGGCCGGCCTGGGCCGCCCCACGACGACGGCGACGGCGCCGGGTCCGGCCGCCGCGGGGACGAGCTGCACGATGACGTCGCCTTCCGCCAGTCCCAGGGCGTCGCAGAAGCAGGCGGCCAGTCGGCCGGCCAGGCCAGGGGGAACCGGCAGGCCGGTGGTGAGCTGTACGAACGGCATCGTCTACTCCACCACGACCGAGCGGGACAGGTGTTCGGGCGTGTCGCACTCCAGCCCCCGGTGGCGGGCGTAGGCCACCGCCAGCCGATGCACCCTGACCAGCTCGGCCTGCGGGTCGTCCCGGGCGATGCGCAGGGTGGCCCCCGTCGTCTCCACCGCCCGCACGACGTCGTCGGGCAGCGGCGACAGCGCCCACACCAGGCTGCGCGGCCCGGCGCAGGCGATGGGCCCGTGCCGGTACTCCAGGGCGGCGTACGACTCGGTCCACAGCCGGGCGGCCTCGCGGCACTTCAACGCCGCCTCCTCGGCCAGCGCCCGCGTCCAGCCCGTGCCGAGGAAGACCAGGTGGTCGTAGCCGGCGGGGTCGGCCACCAGCGGTTCCGCGAGCGCGGCCCGGGCCTGCCCCGGCAGGTGCGCCACATGGTCGCCGATCGAGGCCCGCAGCAGAGTCAGCGCCGAGGTGGCGTAGCGGGTCTGCACGACTGACCGCTCGTCGGCGAAGTCGAGGTGCACCTGCTGATGGGTGACGCGCGTGATGGGGGAGCCGGGGGTGCCGGTGATCGCGATCGTGGTGGTGCGCGGCGACAGCTCGGCGGCCAGGCGTACGAGGTCGGTGGTGGTGCCCGAACGTGACAGCAGCACCACCGCGTCGTAGTCGTCCTGGTCGTCGAGCTCGGTCGCGATGGCGGCCCGGGTGCGGCCCTGGCCGAGCTGCTGGCGGCGGCGGGCGTAGGAGTCCAGGATGTAGTACGAGGTGCCGCAGCCGACCGCGAGCACGTCCGCACCCTTGGCGGGCAGCCCCGCCGACAGGTCGGCGGCGGCGTCCATGACGCGCTGCCAGATCTCCGGCTGGCTGTACACCTCGCTTTCGGTGCGGCGGGCGAGCTCCGGATGGGTCGTGATGGTCACTGCTGCTGCTCCCTTCCGTCGTCCGCCCGGGCGGCGACGGGTGCCTCGTACTCGGTGACGGTCAGGCCGCCGGCCAGCGCGGCGGCCTGGCCGCGCTCCGGCTGGGCGGCGGTCCCGCCCCGGCCCTGGGTGGACAGTGCTCCGCAGGCCGAGGCCAGGCGGAGTGCGGCGGGCAGGTCCTGGCCGGCCAGTAACGCGGCCAGGAGCCCGGCGTCGAAGGAGTCGCCGGCGCCGGTGGTCTCGACCGGCGTGACGGCGGGTGCGCTCACGCTCCACACGGTCCCGCCGCGGGAGTGGAGCAGCGCGCCCTCGGCGCCGCGTTTGACCACGGCCGTGGTGCCCGCGCCGGCGAGTGCCGCAGCCGCCTCGCCGGCGCCGCTCCGCGTGGCGCTGAGGCCGGCGTGGGCCCTGTCGGGGTGGGCCCTGTCGGCTTGGGCATGGTCGGCGTGGGCATGGTCGGCGCCGGTGCGGCTCCCGCCGGCGTGCGCGCCTTGGCCGGTGAGCGCGGCGGCGATGCGGACGGCCTCGGCCTCGTTGGGCAGCAGGTAGTCGACCAGCGGCAGCAGGGCGGGCAGCCCGTGGTCGAAGGTGCGGCTGGGATCCCAGTTGGGGTCCACCGAGGTGGTGACGCCGCGTTCGCGGGCGGTGCGGAACAGGTGGGGCAGGCCCGCCCACAGGTCGTACTGCAGGAAGTAGCTGCTGACGTGCACGTGGCGGGCGGCGGCCAATGCTTCGGTGGCGACGTCGTGGGCGGACAGCCGGCCGATCTCGCCGGGGAAGGTCAGGATGGACCGGTCGCCGTCGGAGCTGAGTACGATGCTCATGCCGGTGCGGCGGCCGGGTCTGCGCAGGCAGTGCGTGGTGTCGACGCCGCGCTCGCGCAGCCGCTCCAGCACGAAGTCGCCGAGCCAGTCGTCGCCGACGACCCCGGCGAACGCCACCTTGGCGCCGAGTCTGGCGGCCCCGCAGGCGGTGATCGCGCCTGAGCTGCCCAGCACGATCTCGGCGTCGTCCACGATGTCCTCGACCTGCCCGAACTCCGGGCGGGTCGCGCCGCACTCGACGATCACATCCGCGTTCAGCTCACCCAGCACAAGGAGATCAATGTCAGCCATACCGCCTCACGTCCTGGTCGTCGGGGGTTCGGGAATCCTGGCGCCCGCCGTACGCGACGTCCTTGACCGCGGCTGGACCGCGTCGGTGGTGTCGCGGTCGGCGGGCAGGGTCGCGGCGGCCGACGCCCGGGCGCGTGCCGCCGTCGCCGACGTGACCGTTCCCGGCGCGCTGCGGTCGGCTCTCGGCGACGCGCGTTTCGACCTCGCCCTCGTCTACCAGCCGTTCGCGCCGGCGGAGGCCTGGCGGGCGGTCGCCGACAGGGTGGCGGGCACCCTCGTCGCGCTGCTCGTCAGCGCGCACGCCGCACCGCGAGGTGCCCCCGCGCCGCCGCTGCCCGAGGGCGTGGACGGCACGGCGCTGGTCCGCCACCTCGTGCTCGGCTGGCACGCGGCGGACTCCGGGAGGGCGAGGTGGCACACGCCCGAGGAGATCTCCAAGGCCGTGCTCGACGTGGCCGATCACGGGAGAAGCGCTGTGCTCGGGACGGTCAGGCCCTGGGCCGCACGCCCCGCCCACTGATCCAGGCTCTTCCACGTCCACCTCGAACCCTCGTGATCAAAATCTCGCAAAACGAGCAGAACTATCAGATGGAGACCGTACGGACTGCCGGTTTGCGCTGTCAAGGACTGTTTTTACCTGCGAACTGGCTCAGCATGGTGATCGTCTGATGAATTATTTGAGAGCTATTGACGTTTTCTGATTGAGGTTGATAGCAAAGGGCCTACTCAACTTGGTCGGTGCCACCGAGGAGGCCCCATGGACCTGAACCGCCGCCAATTCCTGCGCACCGCGGGATCCACCGTCGCCGGGGTCGCCGCCGCCCACGCACTCACGGCCTGCGGCGGGTCGTCAGGCGAAGGGTCGGCACCCGGCACGCTGACCTTCACCGTGTGGGGCTCCGACGCCGAGATGGCCGCGTTCAACACCCTCGCCCGGGCGTTCGAGAAGCAGAACTCCGGCACCAAGGTGAAAGTGGAGCGGCTCCCCTTCGACCAGCTGCGCTCCGCGCTGGACGCCCGGCTCCAGTCCGGCCAGGGCCCCGACCTGTTCCGGGTCACCTACAACGACATCGGCCTCTACAGCTCGCAGGGGGTGCTGCACGACCTCGGCGCCACGGTGGGCGGCGAGAGCTCCGCCTTCAACGACGCGATGTGGGCCGCCGTGCAGTACGACGGCAAGCCGTACGGGGTGCCGCACCACACCGACACCAGCGCCGTGCTCTACAACAAGAAGCACTTCGCCAAGGCCGGCATCAAGGACGTGCCCGCCACCCCCGACGAGGCGTGGACCTGGGAGGAGTTCATCGACGTCGCCGAGAGACTCAAGGCGGCCGGGCTCGGCGCGGCGCCGTTCGGCGTCAACTGGCAGCAGGCCGGCGCCTTCCGCTGGCTCAACTGGCTGTGGCAGGCGGGCGGCAAGGCCCTCGGTCCTGACGGCACGTCTGTCACGCTCGACTCGCCGCAGGCGCGCGAGGCACTGGCCTTCACCAAGTCCTTCTACGACAAGGGCCTGATGCCCAAGAACATCATGATCAAGACCAACAACAGCCCCGACCTGGTCTTCCCTTCCCAGAAGATCTCGATGGCCTTCGTCGGCGACTTCCTCCTGCCCGACCTGATGAGCCGGGTCAAGGCGTTCGAGTTCGGCGCCACGTACCTGCCCAAGGGAGCCGGGGGAGCGGCGGCCGACCTGGGCGGCAACGCGGTGGTGGTCAACGCGGAAAGCAAGGACACCGACACCGCGGCGGCCTTCGCCAAGTTCCTGGTCACGCCGGAGAACATGCAGCTGTTCTGCGAGCAGACCACGGTGCTGCCCACCAGGAAGGACCTGGCCGGTCAGCAGCTCGGCTACGCCGTGCGGCCCGATCTGATGCCGGTCTACCAGCAGCAGGCCACCACCATGCCGCCGGACCTGGTCAAGCTGGTGACCCTGCCGGGCTTCTCCGGGGTGAACGACGCGCTCGTCCAGCAGCTCGAGACGTACTTCACCGGCGGCCAGGCGGCCGACCAGACCATCTCCGCGCTGACGCAGGCCGTCCAGAAGGCGCTGTCGGCCTGACCTTCCCCGGAATTCCCCTCGAAGGAGGCCACAGGCCCATGGCATCGGTGAGCAGCCCTCCACGGGAGGCGCCCCCACCCTCCGGCACCGCACGCGGCCCCGGCCCCCGCTTCGCGCGCATGCGCGGCAGACGGGGCCGCGAGGCCGCCGCCGGCCTGCTGTTCGCCGCGCCGGCCGTCGTGGTCTTCGCGGTCTTCATGTTCTGGCCGCTGGTCAGGGTGGTGTGGCTGAGCTTCCAGCAGACCCGCGGATTCGGCATCGCCAAGTGGGTCGGCCTCGGCAACTACCGGGACATCCTGGCCGACGCCGTGTTCTGGCGCGCGCTGCTCAACACCGCCCTCTACACCGCGGTCTCCGTGCCGCTCTGCCTGGGGGCCGGGCTGGCCGCGGCCCTGCTGCTCAACCGGGCCATGCCCGGGAGAGGACTGTTCAGGGCCGTCTTCTACCTGCCCGCCGTCATCTCCGGCGTGAGCAGCGCGATCATCGCGGCCTGGATCTTCAACGAGGACCTCGGCGTCATCAACAAGGTGCTGGAGGCGGTGGGGCTGGGGCCCGTGCACTGGCAGTCGGAAGGCACGCCCGCCATGCTCTCCCTGGTCGCCGTGGGGCTATGGATCGGGCTGGGCTTCAACATGGTCGTCTACCTGGCGGCCCTGCAGGGAATCCCGCGCCACGTGTACGAGGCGGCGCGCTGCGACGGCGCGTCCTGGTGGCAGACGCTGCGCTCCATCACGATCCCGTCCCTCGGCCCCACCACGTTCTTCCTGATCGTCATCGGGGTGATCAACAGCTTCCAGGTGTTCGACATCGTCTACGTGATGACGGGCGGCGGGCCGGGCGACGCCACGACGATGCTCGTCACCTACGCCTACTCCACCGGGTTCGAGCAGCGCCAGCAGGGCTACGCCTCGGCGATCGGCGTGGTGCTCTACCTCATCGTGCTGGCCATGACGCTGCTCCAGTGGCGCGTCAACAAGCGCAGGGACGGCGCATGAGGAGGAACGCCATGAACGCGCACGAGCGGCGGTCGGTCAGGTTGCGGCTGGCCCTGGCCGTGACGGGGGCCCTCGCGATGCTCTTCCCCGTCTACTGGATGGTCGTCACCGCGCTGTCCTCCCCGGCCGAGCTGCAGCAGTCTGCGCTCCGGCTGTGGCCGAGCTCGATCAACTGGGCCAACTTCAGCGGCCCGTGGGGCAAATTCCCCTACGCCGACTGGTTCGTCAACTCCGTCGTGATCGCGGTGCTGGCCGTGGTGCTGACCGTCGTGGTCAACCTCATGGCGGGCTACGCCTTCGCCAAGCTCCGTTTCCCCGGCAGGAACGTGCTCTTCCTGCTGATCATCAGCACTCTCATGGTGCCAGTGCAGGTCGTCATGGTGCCGCAGTTCCACCTGGTCGTGGACTTCGGGCTGCTCGGCTCCGACTGGGGGGTCATCCTGCCCCGGCTGGCCGAGGCGTTCGGCCTGTTCATGGCGCGGCAGTTCATGATGGCCGTGCCCGACGAGCTGCTCGAGGCGGCCCAGGTCGACGGCTCCGCGCAGTGGCGCACGTTCACCCGCGTGGTACTGCCGCTGTGCCGGCCGCTCGTCGCGGTGCTGGTGATCTTCACCTTCATGTGGCGGTGGAACGAGTTCGCCTGGCCGCTCATCGTGCTCAAGGAACCGGAGAGTTACACGCTCCAGGTCGGGCTGCTGTTCCTGAAGAACCAGTACGGCCAGGACTACGGGGCGCTGATGGCCATGTCGCTGGTGTCGATGATCCCGATGCTCGTGGTCTTCACGCTCTTCCAGCGCCACTTCGTCGAGGGCATGGCCCGCTCGGGCATCAAGTGACAGGACAAGACATGATCAACGTGTGCGTGACGCTCGACTTCGACGAGGAGTGGCTGGCCGCCGTGGCCGCCGTTTCGCCCGAGGTGCGGGTGCGCAAGCACCTGGCGGCCTCGGCCGCCGACCTGCCCGCCGGCGTGCTGGCCGAGACCGACGTTCTCTACACCAACACCGCCTTCCCCACCAGGGAGCAGGCGCCGCGCCTCGGCTGGGTGCAGCTCGACACCTCCGGGTGCGACCACGTCGTGGGCACCGCGTTGTGGGACTCGCCGGCCGCGATCACCACGATCGGTGGCGTGTCACCCAAACCCCTGGCCGAGTACGTGCTGATGATGATCCTCGCGCACGCACACCACCTGCCGCAGACGATCGCACTGCAGGGCCGGTCGCACTGGCCCGGCTTCGACCACCGGTGGAACCGGCTGATGCCGCGCATGCTCCCCGGCGCCACGGTCGGCATCGTCGGCTACGGCCGGATCGGCCAGGAGATCGGCCGGCTGGCGCACGCGTTCGGCATGAACGTCATCGGCATGCGCCGCGGCGCGGCCCGCGAGGGCGAGCTGTTCGGCCAGGCCCACGACGCCGCGCCGGCCGAGGTGGTCGGCCCCGGCGGGCTGTACGACCTGCTGGAACGCGTCGACTACGTGGTGCTGACCGTGCCGTACACCGCCGAGACGCACCACCTGCTCGACGCGGCCGCCTTCGCCCGGATGAAGAAGGGCGCCGCGCTGGTCAACGCGGCCAGGGGCGGTGTCGTCGACGAAGCGGCGTTGCTGTCGGCCCTGCGCTCGGGGCAGGTCGGCTTCGCCGCGCTCGACGTGTTCGCGGAGGAGCCGCTCCCGGCCGGCAGCCCTTTCTGGCGCGAAGAACATGTACTGATCACTCCGCACGTGGCAGGATTCGCGCCCGGCTACCGCGATCAGATCCGTGCCCTGTTCACCGAGAACCTGCGCCGGTTCGTCGCGGGGCTCCCCCTGTTGAACCTGGTGGACAGAAAGGCCGGGTATTGATGCTGAGCGAGAAGCGCCGGAGCAGGTTGCTCGACCACGTGCGGCGCAAGGGATCGGTGCGTGTCGAAGACCTCGCCGAGGTCCTTGGTGTGAGCGTGTCCACCGTGCGTCGTGACCTCGATGAGATGGACGAGCGGGGCCTGCTGCGTCGCGTCCACGGCGGCGCGGTGGCCATCACCGACCAGCCCGTCCCCGTCGAGACGTCGATGGCGGAGCGGAGCGTGCACAATCTCGACGAGAAGGGACGCATCGCCGCCCGCGCGGTGGACCTCATCCAGCCGGGCAGCACGGTGCTGCTGACGGGCGGCTCCACCACGGCGCAGATGGTGCCGCATCTGCCGTCGGTGCCCGACATCACCGTCGTCACCAACTCGGTGGCGATAGCCCACGCCATCGGCACCACGTCCGCCACCGTGCAGGTGCTCGTGCTCGGGGGGTTGCTGCGCAACGCCGAGCTGTCGCTGCTCGGCCACCTCACGACGCAGGCGCTCGCCGACGTCCACATCGACCTCGCCTTCTTCAGCGCCTACGGTCTCGACCCCGCGTACGGGATCATGGGCGCCCACCTGGCGGAGGCCGAGACCGACCGCAACATGATCACCGCCGCCAAGCAGCTGGTGGTGCTGGCCGACCACACCAAGTTCAGCCGGCGCAGCGCCGTGCGCGTCGCCCCCCTCGCCCGCATCGGCACCGTGGTGACCGACGACGCGGCCCCGGCCGAGGCGGTGGCGGCGCTGCGGACTTCCGGCATCACCGTGATCCAAGCCTAGACAGGAGAGTCCTTCCGGCATGTCCTCATCCCGAGTGCTCGTACTCATCGGCGCCGGCAGCGCCGTGTTCACCCGCGGCCTGCTCGCCGACCTCATCTCTGCCGCCGACCTGGGGTCCTGGGAGATCCGGCTGGTCGACGTGAACCCCGAGGCCCTGTCGGTGGCGACCCGCCTCGCCGAGCGCATGGTCGAGGCCCGCCGGGCGGACGGCAAGATCGTCGTCCGCTCCTCGTCCGACCGCCGCGCGGTGCTGCCAGGCGCCGACTTCGTGGTCACCTGCGTCGGCGTCGGGGGGCGGGCCGCCTGGCAGGCCGACCACGACGTCTGCATGCGGCACGGCGTCTATCAGCCGGTGGGCGACTCGGTCATGCCGGGCGGAATCTCCCGGTTGCTGCGCACGGTGCCGGTCATGGTGGAGATCGCCAGGGACGTAGCCGAGCTGGCGCCCGAGGCGTACTTCTTCAACTACAGCAACCCGATGACCGCCAACGTCGCCGCCATGACGGCCTACGCGGGCATCGAGGTGGTGGGGCTGTGCCACGGCATGCACCACGTGCAGCGGGAGCTCGCGGCCTTCGCCGGGCTGCCGTTCGAGGAGACCTCCACCCTCTACGCCGGTATCAACCACCTGACCTTCATCTACGATTTCCGCCACAACGGCCGCGACGCCTGGCCGATCGTGCGCGAACGTATGGAACGCGAGCTCGCCGAACCGGCCGACCCCGCCGACATCGGCTCGATCTGGGAGAACGGCAAGGCCTGGCACAACCCGTTCTCGTGGGAGATCTTCCGCCGTTACGGCGCCTACCCGGCCGCCAACGACCGGCACGTGGTGGAGTTCTTCCCCGAGCGCTGGGCGGGCGGCGCCTACTACGGCAAGACGCTGGGCGTGGACGCCTTCTCGGTGCCGGAGATCCTGGAGTGGGGCGAGCAGCGTTACCAGAGCATGCGGGCCCAGGCCGAGGGCACGGCGCCGCTGGACGAGTCGGTGTTCGAGCGCTCCACCGGCGAGCAGGAGCAGCTCATCGCCATCATCAGGTCGATCCTGGGAGACCGGCGTGAGATGTTCTCGGTGAACGTGCCCAACCGCGGCGCGGTGCCGGGTCTGCCCGACGACGCGGCCCTGGAGATCCCCGGCGTCGCCACCGCGCGCGGCCTGCGGCCCGTGCGGGTGCCCGACCTGTCCGCGCCGCTCACCGCCATCCTCGCGCGCCGCCTGGCCTCGGTCACCCTGGCCGTCGAGGCCGCCATGACCGGCCGGCGCGACCTGGCGGTCGAGGCGGTCATCGCCGACGGCGCGGTCACCGATCCGGACGCCGCCGCGCGCCTCACGGACGCGCTGATCGCCGAACAGCAACGTTTCCTGCCTGACTTCGCCTGACCGCACTGGAGAACCATCCGCATGAGAATCACCCGCATCAGACGCGCCGACGGCACCGTCGCCGCAGCCAGGATCGAGAACGGCACGGCCGTGCCCGTCGCGGAGGAGAGCGGCGCCCACATGGCCGACGCCGTGCGCGACCTGATCGCCGCCGGAGCGGACGTCGCCGCCCTCGCTCCCACGGGGCCCGCGCGGCCGCTGGCCGACGTGGACGTGCTCAGCCCGCTGGCGGCGCCCCAGAAGATCATCTGCATAGGGCTCAACTACGCCGATCACATCCGGGAGACCGGCCTCGACACCCCTGAGCGGCCGCTGGCCTTCGTCAAGACCGCTCACACGCTCGCCGGTCCGTACCAGGACGTGCCCGTGCCCGCCGGCGCCACCGAGCAGCTGGACTGGGAGGCCGAGCTGGCCGTCGTCATCGGCGCCGTGGCGCGCGACGTGCCGGTGGAACGGGCACTCGGGCACGTCTTCGGCTACACCGCCGCCAACGACCTGTCGGCCAGGGACGCCCAGTTCGCCGACGGGCAGTGGTTCAGGGGCAAGAACTTCGACGCCTTCTGCCCGCTGGGTCCCTGGATCGTCACCCCTGACGAAGTCGGCGACCCGCAGGCCCTGTCCGTCGCCGCCCGGGTCAACGGCCGGACCGTCCAGGACGGCTCCACCAAGGACATGATCTTCGGCGTGGCCGACGTCATCTCCTATCTGTCCCGCTTCATGACGCTCTGTCCCGGCGACGTGATCGCCACCGGCACGCCGCACGGCGTCGGCATGGGACGCACGCCGCAGCTCTGGCTCAAGGACGGCGACGTCGTCGAGGTCGAGATCGGCGCCGTCGGCACGCTGCGCAACACGGTGAGGGTCGCATGAGCCGCTGGGGTTTTCCCGTCATCGACTTCCACTGCCACTTCCCCGGTGACGAGCCCGTGCAGGAGCGGCTGGACTCCGAGTACGAGCACGCCTGCGGCCCGGCCAAACTGGCCAGGCTGCGTGCCAACGCCGCCGCCTACCACGAGCGCGTGCGCCTGGCACGCACCCTGCCGCCCACCGAGCCGGAGACCAGGACCACCGAGGAGGTCGCCGCCTCCTGGCGGGCCGACGCCGACGACGCCGGGCTGACCAGGGTCGTCTTCATGAGCGGTGGCGGCAACGACCGGCTCGCCGGGGTCGTCGCCGGGCACCGCGAGCGCTTCGCGGGCTTCGCCAACCACCAGCCCTGCGCTCCCGGAGCCGCCGCCGAGCTGCGCCGCGCCGTCACCGAGCTGGGGCTGTCCGGCTACAAGGTGATCGCCCCGTGGGTGACCGTCCCGCTCGCCGACCGCTCGTTGTGGCCGGTGTGGGAGGTTTGTGAGGAGTACGGCCTTCCGGTCGTCATGCACTTCGGCCCGGTCAACTCCGGGGGCGGGCTCGGCCACGCGCCCAACATGGACCCCATCACCCTGCACGACGTCGCCAAGGAGTTCCCCTCGGTGAACTTCGTGGTCGCCCACTTCGGCTGCGGTTATCCCGGCGAGTTGCTGCGCCTCGGCTGGTCCAACGCCAACGTGCACGTCGACACGTCCAGCAACCACGAGTGGACCCGCTGGATGCCGTACGAGCTGACGCTCAAGGACCTGTTCCGGCGTTTCCACGAGACCTTCGGCCCCGAGCGCATCCTGTTCGGCACCGACTCCTGCGACTTCCCCTGGGGCTACCTCACCCCGTACGCCGACGAGCAGGTCCGCATCGTGACCGAGCTCAACCTGTCGGCGCAGGACCGGCGGCTGATCTTCGCCGGGAACGCCGCCAGGCTGCTCGGGCTGGACCTGCCCGGCATCGCGACGACCCGGGAGGACGCGGCATGAGCATCGCCGACGATCCCGACCGCGCACCCGCCCGCTCCCACCTCTACGCCATGGGCCTGTCGGACGAGGACATGCGCCGCCCCGTGGTGGGCATCGCCTCCACCTGGACCGGCACCATGCCGTG